>NZ_MUFI01000005.1:0-105192 GCF_001996265.1 Salinivibrio sp. MA440 | reverse complement strand
TTTATATACTCATATTATCCTTAGAGTGATTACTTCAAACAATTGCTAGAAACGATTCACCGTTTTACCGCTCGAAAACGATACTGTCGGTTTTGAAACCTCCCTTTAACAAATCACCATTTACTGCCACGCTTACTCATGTTCAATATCTGCTCGATTGGCGCCTTCCTGGTAGCAGCAGGAAACGACGCCGATGGCAGCTCCAAACATCAAAAAGCTAATCAACATAGGAGTGAGGCGCGCTATGTCATCACTATTTAAGAAATCGCTAGTGGCAACCAGTTTATCTTTGTTAGCCGTACAAGCACACAGTGCCGGCTTTCAGGTATCTGAATCCTCGGTATCGGGTTTGGGGCGTGCTTTTGCCGGTGAAGCCGCTATCGCAGACAATGCCGCCGTCGGCGCACGCAACGCGGCTGCCCTCACCCGTTTTAACACCACCGCATTCTCGGGCGGCTTGACCATTATTGATCCCGATGTGCATGCAGATGTTAAAAGTGCCAATAACGGCACGGTCCCAAAGGCAGCCTTAGAAGCTAATGGGCTGTCGACGGAAGAAAAAGACTTAGCCCCTACTGAATATGTCCCGAACTTTCATTTGATCCAACCGATTGATGATCGGCTCGCCGTTGGCTTTTCAGCCTTCTCTAACTTCGGTCTATCTACGGAATACTCCAAAGACTTTGCCGCAGGCGTTGGCGCAGGTGATACGGCGCTGGTCACCATGAACTTTAATCCCAATATTGCATATAAATTGAATGACCAGTGGAGTATTGGTGCGGGTATCAGTGCCATTTACGCCGATGCTGAGCTGAACCGCTTTGCGGGTGCTGCCGCATCAACTATCAATGGAATGTTGGGTACATCCTTTACAGGAACAAGTCGGATTTCTCACCTAAAAGGCGACGGATGGGGCTTTGGCTGGAACCTGGGAACGCTCTGGGAAATCGACGAGGATAACCGATTTGGTCTTTCTTATCGTTCCCAATCAGATATCACGCTAGATGGTGACTATGAAGGTACATCAACCATAGCCGTCGGAAAGCCTGGACAGTCAGTTTCAGGGGAACTTGAGCTAAGCCTACCGGAGATTATTGAATTTTCAGGCTTCCATCAACTCAATCAACAAATTGCAATGCACTACAGTGCCATGTATGTCGGTTGGGATAGTTTTAAGGAGCTAAAAGCAACGAGTGCAGCGACTAACTGTAACGATGGTACAGCAGGTCAGTGTCTACAAAAAGACGAAAACTGGAATGATAGCTGGCGTTATGCATTAGGTGCGACTTATACCATGGACGACCACTGGGCGTTCCGCGCCGGTTATGCCTATGACGAAAGCCCGGTGGATGCTAAAGATCGCACATTGAGCATTCCAGATTCTGACCGTCATTGGTGGAGTCTAGGAACGACCTACACAGCAAACGAAAATCTCTCTGTGGACGCGGGTTTTGCCTACCTCGACGGCGACCAAGTTGAAGGCACCGAAGACGGATTTGCGTTCTCAGCCGGTGGCGATGCTTACATCTACGGTTTGCAGCTGAACTACTTGTTCTAAGCCCTGCGACTTCGCCATCACTCAACAAGTCGGCCTACATAGGCCGGCTTTTTTCGATCTATGTTCCGCTATGATCGAATAACGCGCCCAAGCCCAACAAGCATGAAAGAAAGTAACCAAAAAAAACGATTTTTCCTCGACACAGACAAAATTTTGCGCAAACTGGGTAGCTTAATTACAAAATCATAGATAACCCCTGCGGCAATGCTGCAGTGATAACCCCTATAACAGGAACGTTTCCATGAACCCGGTAGTCATTTCAGTCTGTGTCATGCTGGCACTGGCCCTTATGCGCGTCAATGTCGTCGTCGCACTCACCTTTAGTGCTGTCCTTGGTGGCCTGGTCGGTGGGCTCAGCATTTCCGAGACCATCAGTGCCTTTGAAGGCGGCCTTGGCGGTGGTGCCACTATTGCGCTCAGTTATGCGATGCTCGGTACCTTTGCGGTCGCAATTAGCCGTTCAGGGATCACCGATGTTCTCGCGCACTCGGTGATCCGCAAGCTTAACGCGCGCCCAACCGATGCCAATACCGCCACCTTTAAATATGTGGTCTTGGTCTTATTAGGCCTTTTGGCTATTTCGTCGCAAAACGCGATTCCGGTCCACATCGCTTTTATTCCTATTGTGATCCCACCTTTATTGCATGTGTTCCAACGCTTAAAGCTCGATCGTCGCCTGGTCGCCTGTGTGCTGACCTTTGGTTTGATCATGCCGTATATGGTGTTGCCGGTCGGCTTTGGCGGCATCTTTTTGAATAATATTTTGCTGAAAAACCTCAATGACAATGGCCTAAACGTGGTCGCTAGCCAGGTGCCGACGGCAATGTTATTACCGGCAGCCGGGATGGTAGTAGGCTTGCTGATCGCGACCTTTATCAGCTATCGCCAGCCACGCCAATACAGTGAAGGGGACGTCCTCACTGCTGAGCCGGAAAACCACGCCATTCGCCCCCGTAACCTGTGGGTTGCAGGCATTGCGATTGTCGCGGCGTTAAGCGTGCAGCTGATGGCAGGGTCGATGATTGTCGGCGCATTGGCCGGCTTTATGGTGTTTACCTTTGGCGGCGTGATCCGTTGGAAAGACACCCAGGATGTGTTTACCAAAGGGGTACACATGATGGCGATGATCGGCTTTATTATGATCACCGCTGCTGGGTTTGCCGCGGTAATGAAAGCAACGGGTGGTGTGGAGTCCTTAGTCGCTTCTTTGTCAGGCTCAATTGGCGATAACAAACCGCTCGCGGCGTTTTTGATGTTGATTGTCGGTTTGCTAGTGACCATGGGGATCGGCTCGTCGTTCTCGACCATTCCCATTATCGCTACCATTTATGTGCCACTCTCACTGGCGTTTGGCTTCTCGCCGATGGCAACCATTGCCTTGGTGGGAACGGCCGCCGCCCTGGGCGATGCTGGCTCACCCGCTTCGGACTCTACTTTAGGTCCAACGTCGGGCCTGAACGCCGATGGCCAACATGAACACATTTGGGATACCGTGGTCCCCACCTTTATCCACTATAACCTGCCATTAATTGCCTTCGGCTGGTTAGCCGCGATGATGCTCTAGGGCGTAAACGCGCTATGTGAGTAAAAAGGCGGTATAGACAAGAAAAAAAGCCACGTTTTATAACGTGGCTTTTTACCTGATACGGCTCGTTTCAGTGATACGGCGAGAGCCGGATAAACGCGAACAATTACTCGTTTTCACTCGCATCACGACGCGCGGCCGCTTCTTTGACCAGTGGCTGTAACTCACCTTTTTGGAACATTTCCAAGATGATGTCACACCCGCCAACCAGCTCTCCGTCAACCCACAACTGTGGGAATGTTGGCCACTGTGCGTAAACAGGTAGCTCTGCGCGGATCTCTGGGTTTTGCAACACATCCACGTAAGCAAACTTCTCGCCACACGACATCAGCGCTTGAGAGGCTTGTGACGAAAAACCACAGCTTGGTAGTTTCGGCGACCCTTTCATGTATAGCAGAATCGCGTTTTCTTCGATTTGCTGCTTAATTTTGTCCATTGTTTCCATTGCTTCCTCGAACACTGTCTGTGAATCTTATTTTGATTCTACTGGTTAACAGGCTGGAAAAAAATGCCTAAATGTTTTGTGGGATTAAGCGTAAAAATTTTGCTGCGATCCTTTTAATAAAGTAAAAACTTGCTAAACTAGACTTAGCAAAACGAAAATAGTAGTCACACTCGATGGTTAGGTGGCGATAACGGCAATGGGTAGTCAGTGATCATCCGTTGTCAGTCATTCGTATTTGCCCCTGCACTGTCAGTGATCGACTACAGGAAGCACTCTCACGATAAAAACGGAGATATATAGCAATGTCATTCCAACTACCTGAATTACCTTTCGCAAAAGACGCACTAGAACCACATATCTCAAAAGAAACACTCGACTACCACTACGACAAGCACCACAACACCTATGTGGTGAAGTTGAACGGTTTGATCGAAGGCACAGATTTCGAAGGTAAATCACTCGAAGACATTATCAAGACCTCGTCAGGTGGCGTGTTCAATAATGCGGCCCAAGTGTGGAACCACACCTTCTACTGGCACTGCCTAAGCCCAAATGGTGGCGGAGAGCCAACAGGTGACGTTGCAGACGCGATCACCAAAGCATTTGGTTCGTTTGACGAGTTTAAAACTCAGTTCACCAATGCTGCTGTGACTAACTTCGGCTCAGGCTGGACTTGGTTGGTGAAAAAAGCAGACGGGTCGGTTGCAATCGTCAACACCTCGAATGCCGAAACGCCCGTAACTCACGATGGTGAAACGCCATTGTTGACTGTCGACGTTTGGGAACACGCGTACTACATCGATTATCGTAACGTGCGTCCAGATTACCTCGCTGCATTCTGGAAACTAGTTAACTGGGACTTCGTCGCGAAAAACTTCGCAGGCTAAACCAATCGCCAATAGACCGAGCGCGAAAAAGGTCTGTTGCAAGCCCTGGCTCTTGCAAACCTAGGTTCTTGTATACCTAGACTCTTGTAAACCTAGGCGCTTGTAAACCCAGGCTTACCAATCACTAGGAGGCGTTTATCGCCTCCTTTTTTTATGCCTGATACGCTTTGCAAACTCGCATTTTAGGCAAAAAAAACCGCCAACTAGGTTGACGGCTTAACAGAACTTGATAAGTCCAAGAGAATTAATCTTGTTCTTTTTCCGACAAGATAATCCTCAGCGTGCGGCGTAGCGGCTCTGCCGCTCCCCATAACAGCTGATCACCCACAGTAAAGGCATTAAGGAAATCATCCCCCATCGCCAGCTTACGGAGACGACCCACTGGCACAGACATGGTGCCTGTCACTTTCGCTGGGCTCAGATCCGTCATGGTCACGTCACGCTCGTTAGGCACCACGCTCACCCAGTCATTGTGCGACGCAATCATGTCTTCAATCTCATCCATCGGCACCGCTTTTTTCAGCTTAATGGTCAGCGCCTGGCTGTGACAGCGCATGGCTCCCACACGGACACAAGTCCCGTCAATAGGAATCGGATTGTTTTGTAACCCTAGGATCTTGTTGGTTTCAACCGAAGCTTTCCACTCTTCCTTGCTTTGGCCGTTGTCACGCTTGACGTCAATCCAAGGGATCAATGAGCCTGCGAGTGGCGCACCAAACTGCTCGCTAGGAAAATCGCTCGAGCGTAGGGTTTGAGCCACTTTGCGGTCAATATCTAGAATAGATGTTGCAGGGCTTGCCAAGTCAGTGTTCACTGAATCATTGATGACACCCATCTGGCTGATCAGCTCGCGCATGTGTTTTGCACCTGAGCCAGACGCCGCTTGGTACGTTTGCGCGGTCATCCACTCAACCAGACCGTTTTGATACAAACCGCCTAAGCCCATCAGCATCAAGCTAACCGTACAGTTACCGCCGACGAACGTGCGCGTGTCGTTATGGATCCCCGCTTGGATATGTTTGAAGTTAATCGGATCCAAGGTGATGATACTATCATCTGCCATTCGTAATGATGACGCTGCATCAATCCAATAGCCTTTCCAACCTGATTCACGCAGTTTTGCGTAAACATCGTTGGTGTAATCGCCGCCTTGGCAGGTGATAATAGCATCGAGGGTTTTGAGCGTTTCAATGTCATAGGCATCTTGTAACATGCCTGCATCTTTGCCGTAATTCGGCGCTGCAATCCCGACTTGTGAGGTGCTAAAAAACACAGGTTCGATATGGTCGAAGTCTTTTTCTTCTACCATGCGCTGCATCAGCACCGATCCCACCATGCCGCGCCAGCCAACTAAACCTACTCGCATCATAATTTTCACACTCCATGTTGTGTGACCGCCGTTAACAACAGCATATGGTTGCCTGACAGTCAGTGAAAAAACGTTTTTGATACTAACACGTCTTATCACGGTCGTCAGGTTAACGCCTCTGCCTGCTTATTAAATGACCTCATTTTCAAGTTTCCGTCACCTATGTCTAACTTGATTTAACGTACAGGCGTCTAAAAAACAAACTGAAAAACACAGACAAAACAAAATATTGAAACATTTAAACACCTTTAAAATAACCATATATTAACTAATTATGTCAGGATGTAACTTAATTCGCGCGCGACTCACATAAGCGACAAAAATGTTTCCCATCACTTTACTCTGTTAGCTAGAGTAGGGCCCCTCACAAATGGAACAAAGGATACTGAAACAAGGACAGTGATGTGAGTTTGGTTGTTGCTTAAGGCATCGCTAAATCGCGCAGGGAGTAGTCGCGCAATCACAGACGATCCACCTTCCGATAATGATATTGACTCGCTCAACGCTATCGGTAACCCGCAAGCGACCGGTTACCCAGCAAGCGACGTGAAGAAGGTTAAGTTATGACAACACAGCAAGCTCGATTACCCTCCATCATTCAGGTGGTATTAGCACTTGGCGCCTTTTTGGCGCTCGCGTTTTCGTTTACCGCCAAATTAGACCTCCCCATTCAACTGGCCTTATTTATCGGCTGGTTTGTGATTATGGGATTGGGGTTAAAACTTGGCCATCAATACAAAGATCTTGAAAGTGCTGCCACGAAAGGAATTTCTAACGGCTTAGGCGCCGTTTTAATACTTCTATCGGTTGGCGCATTGGTAGGTACCTGGATTGCAGGCGGGATCGTCCCCACTATTATTTACTATGGTCTTAAAGCTATCCACCCTTCTATCTTCCTTTTAGCGACCATGTTGATTTGCTCGTTAACCGCTTTAGCGACGGGCACCTCTTGGGGGGCTGCCGGAACCGCGGGTATTGCCATGATGGGGATTGGTCAAGGCCTTGGGATCCCTGCCCCAATGACGGCAGGTGCCGTTCTTTCAGGGTGCTACTTTGGTGATAAAATGTCGCCATTGTCTGATTCAGTGATCCTTGCCTCGTCAATGTCTGGCGTCGAAATCGTTGAGCACATTAAAGGCATGCTGCCGATTGCACTGATCAGTTACATCATTACCGGTATTCTGTTTACTCTGATTGGCTGGCACTACGCAGGTAATGTGGATATGAGCCAAGTAGAGATGGTGAAGCAAGCGATGCAGGATCAGTTTGTGATTTCACCACTATCCTTTGTGCCGGTGCTGATTGTCCTCGCGCTGCTGGCAATGCGATTACCGTCTTTCCCGGTCATTAGTTTTGGTTCATTACTGGGTGTGGTTTGGGCTGTAATGCTGCAAGATATGACCCCCGTGAACGCCATTAATACCGCGTGGGCGCCGTTTTCTATCTCATCGGGTGTCGACTTTATCGATGCCATTCTCAACCGCGGTGGCATGTCTTCTATGCTCGGTTCCGTGGCTGTGATTGTGTTTGGTCTAGGTTTTGGTGGCTTGCTCGAAAAAGTCGGGGTCTTGCATACCATTGCCAGCTTGTTTGAGCGTCGCGTTAACAGTGCAGGTAGCTTGGCAACCTCCACCATCGGCACCGCCTTTATGGGGAACGTATTCGGCTCGGCCATGTATGTGTCGCTGATCTTAACCCCTAAAATCTGTGCCAAAAACTACGACAGACTGGGTTATCAACGTAAAAACTTGTCTCGTAACGCTGAATTTGGTGGCACGTTAACCTCAGGCATGGTGCCATGGAGTGATAACGGTATTTATATGGCCAGTATTCTTGGCGTCGCCACCTTGTCTTATGCACCCTTCATGTGGTTAAGCTTTGTGTGTATTGCCGTCACCATCGTGACCAGCTACTTCGGTTGGTTTGTCGATAAGGTTGAGCCAAACCAGGCCGCGCAAGCGCAAGAAGATACAACCGCAATAGCGTCTGCGCCAGAGCGTGCCTAACGAGCAATAGAAGCGCTTAAAATAAAGCGGGACACGCTAGCCGTGTCCCGCTTTTTTTATTCATCGTCTCGACTGGATAAACGGCGTTGTAGTTGGTCACGCAAATTTGGGGGCGTCCCTTTTATGGTGAGGGTGTCTGTGTCTGGATCGTAGAACACGCGCTCCCCCATCAACATGGCATCAAAGTTGACCGATAAGCCACCCCCCGATCCGACAAATTTAGTTAACTTGCGCATGGTGGTGCGGTCGGCAGGAAATTGCGCTTCCAGTTCATAGCCTTGCTGGTTGGTGTATTGATAAAAGTCCGTTCCTTCGGGGGTCGCTGGCAATTCCTCCGCGAGCTCTTTGACCACCACTTCATCACCCGCTTTAAGCTGATCGTTACAGTAGTCATACACCTGCTTGCGGTAGTTGTTCTTCTCTTCTTTATCCAAACGGGCATCATCACAGTAATCCTCAACCGCCTGCATCAGCACTTGGTTTTGCTGTTTACTGTCCATGCCCACTTCCGCTTGCAAAAAATCAAGGAAGAAGTCTGCAACTTTGCGCCCAACTCGCCCTTTGATAAACGACAAGTAACGATTTGATGCCGGATCCGTCTCCCAGGTAGACAAATCAATCCGTACCGCGATATCCATTTTGCTGACATCTAGGTATTCGGTGGCGTTAACGTCAAGCTCGTCCGTGACACGTAAACTGTGCTTTGATTCCACCACACCAATAAATACGTAGTCAGTGGCTAAGGCACGATAATGCGCCATCACCAAGGTGCCACTATCGGCAAATGGGTATTTCGCGAGCTCAGCGCGCAGACGTTCAACGGCACGTTCAGAAAAGGCTCGAAAGTCCAGTTCGTCAGCGCGGTAAGCCTTTAACCATTGCTGGAATTCACTCTCGGTGTCGAACAACGCAAACCCTTTGCCTGCTTTTGCATGATAAACCCGATGTACATCGGCCATCAGATTTTCGGTTTGTTCGTTGAGCGGTAATGGTCCGTCGCGAAGCTGAACATTAAGCGAATCATCAGCTTGTTTGACAATTTGATGTAATATTACGTTAGAAAGCGTGAGGGTCATGATTGAAAAGATTTTCAGTAAGACTAAAGTGTGGGTTATTATACGCTGCTTTGGTTTTAAGAAGACAAGACGATTTTATGCCTGTAACCTCAAAATATGATGATAAGCAAGTGGAACGTATTATCAGTGATGTTGTCAATGTGTTAGAGCAACACGATGCATCGACGGATTTATCACTGATGGTGATTGGGAATGTCGCCACCAATATCCTTAACCACAATATTCCTGCCGCACAACGTCAGGCATTTGCCGAGAAGTTCGCCCAAGCATTAATGGCATCCATCGATAACCAATAACGCTTGCAGCAGTATCTAATCAGAGAAGAATAAATTTGTATGGTTGATAGCGGAACATCGTATCGCGACAAAGTATCCCAGCTGATCAGTTGGGGGCATTGGTTTAGCTTTTTCAACATCATTGCCGCTATGTTGCTGGGCACCCGCTATATCACCCAATCTGGGTGGCCAGACACCCTATTAGGGCAAAGCTACTTGATCTTTAACTGGGTCGGCCACTTCGGCTTCCTGGTTTTTGCGCTTTATATTCTAATCATTTTTCCAGCCAGTTTTATCATCCCGTCTCAGCGTCTTATGCGGCTTTTTGCGGTAATAGTCGCGACTGTCGGAATGATGGTATTGCTGCTGGATATTTACGCCTATCAAACCTTACACCTACATCTTAACCCCTTGGTGTGGGAGCTGCTTTTAAGCGGCGAAAAAACCGATATGAATGCCCACTGGCAGTATTTATTTATTGCAGGGCCGGTGATCTTTATCTTAGAGCTGGTCATGGCCGAGTGGGTGTGGCGTAAGCTGCGTAAATTAACCCGTAAACGCGTTGGTGTTCCGGTTGCCAGCGTGTTTGCTCTTTGCTTTATTGCCAGCCATTTAATCCATATCTGGGCCGATGCGTTCATTTATAGCCCGGTCACGGCGCAGCGTTCGACCTTTCCTGTCTCGTACCCGATGACAGCAAAAACCTTTATGGAAAAGTATGGCTTGCTCGATCGACAAGAGTATCAACGCCTACGCGAGCAGCGCGGCCAAGAAACCAGCGAGGTGATTCGTTATCCGTTGGAGCCACTGTCGTTTGCGCCAGATGCCAACAAATACCGCCCAAACTTATTGGTGGTGATGGTTGAAGGGTTGCGTGCCGATATGCTTAACCCAGTCACCATGCCTCACCTGCATCGTTTCGCTACCGATAACCTGTGGTTTAAGAATCACTTCAGTAGCAGCAACGATGATATGGCCGGTTTGTTTGGTTTCTTTTATGGACTGCCGGGCAGCTATGCGCAAAGCGCGCGAACTGAGGGTTTGCGTCCTGTATTGATGGATACGCTCAATCAACGTCGCTATCAACTCGGGCTGTTCAGTGGCGATAACTTTTCTAACCCCATTTACTATCAAAGTATTTTTAGTCGCGCACTCGACCGAGATACACAGTCAGAGGCACCGGCTTGGCAGGCCGATGCCAGTGCGATCACCTCGATGCAAAGCTGGCTACAAGGGCGCCAAGCAAATACACCTTGGTTTGGTTATTTAGAGCTCGCCACGGTGAATGAATATGAGCAAGGCGGCGACTACGCGCAACCTTTCCAACCGGCGCTTAACAGTGGAATGGCCGGTGTCGACCAGCAAACAGGCTTGGTCCTCAAAAATAGCTATAACAATGCCGCTCACTATCTGGATGAGCAATTGGGCGAACTGATTCAACAGCTTGAGACTTCGGGAAAGCTAGCCAATACCGTAGTGATGATTACGGCAAACCACGGCATGGAATTTAATGAAACCGGGATGAATAGTTGGGGGTCGAACTCAAACTACAGCCGTTATCAGCTTCAAGTACCGATGGTGATGCACTGGCCTAATCAACCGGCCGAGCAGATCAATCATTACAGTAGCCACCTTGATGTGGCACCGACATTGATGGAGTCGATGCTATCGGTGAGCTCACCCGCCAACAGTTACAGTAGCGGTGTGAATCTGTTTGAGCTCGAGAGCCAATCACGCAAATGGGTGTTGGCCGGTGACAGTCGCGATATTGTGGTGATACAGCCACAAAAAACCACGGTGGTGGATAAATTTGGCAATTATAAAGTCTATGATCGCCACTACACCCCACTTCCCGAAGGCAAGCCCCAGTTGTCACTATTGATGCAAGTGATGCACGAATTAAAGCGTTTCTATTATCCTGAGGATCACGAGCCGCAATAATGGCCAATAAGTGGCGCATAAGTAGCCAAACAATTGAAAAACCGGGAAACAACCGCGTTTAGCAATTGACAGTCATTAGGTCGATTCGTAATATAGCGCTTAGTCGGTCTGTAGCGCAGCCTGGTAGCGCACTGTCATGGGGTGTCAGGGGTCGCTGGTTCAAATCCAGTCAGACCGACCAATACATATAAGCCCGTCGCTCAATGAGTGACGGGCTTTTTCGTATGGTACGTTCAACAAGGATAAACATCCTGTTCGCGGCGGACACTTATTCGGCTTGGCGCCCGACAAACGCGGCAACAATGGTGTCTTCTCCATATTGCCGGGAAAAGACATACGCGCCTGGTTGAGGGATCACTTGGTGCGTGCCCGCGCCTACCGCAGGGTGGCGTTGCCTAAACTGCCCCACTTTTCGCCAATGGTTTAATAACCCCGCCTGCATGGCGTTACGCTGCCACACCATATCCGAACGTGTTCCTTGGTGAAAGTCATCGCCGTAAGGGCCTAAATCACGTCCAACTTCATCGCCGTAATAGACTTGCACCGCACCGGGCGCCAGAAGTAATGCGTTGGCAGCACCGCGTTGCATGCTGGCATCTTTAAAACGGCTGAAAAAGAGCTCGGTATCATGAGACGACATATAGCTAACCGGAATGAAATCCGCTTCTGTTTGCATGGTCTCAGCGTACGCGTGATAAGTGGTTTCCATTTCACTTAAACAATACGCTCCTTTGTCCATCCGCTTTTGCAGATCAAAGTTAATCAGTGCATCAAAGCCTTGGTCAAAATAAGGACTCCGGTAGGCATTGTGTCCCCATACTTCTCCCATCATCCAAAAGGGCTCGCCCGTTTGATTATTAGCGGCGCGCCAGCTTTTCAATGCCTCCGAGGCGTGTGCTTTTAACGCTCGCCAAACCTCACCACCAACATGCTTGACGGTATCAACACGAAAACCATCAATACCAAAACGCGCAACCCACTGGGTTTGCCATTCGAGTAAGTAATCACTCACTGTGTAATTGTCTCGCACCTTTACCCGCGTGCCGGGATTGTTGAGCAACCATTGTGGCGGGGTCACCGGTTGCGAAGATTCAGTTTTAAAGTCAGGCAATCCGGCTAAGGTCAGCGTTTTATCGCTGCTGCCAGGCTCATCGTACCCCGGTAATCCTGCGCGTACCCAGTCTTTTCCCCACCACTGCTGCCAATTCGTGCTCTTATAATCAATCGCATCATGAAAGTCATGCCAGCTTTGTCCGTCACCGGGCTGCCAATTTTGCCATTGCGCCGGTAATTCAGTGTCATTGACTACCTCAATCCCGTCTTGCTGTAAATCCGCGAGTGTTGCGTAACCTGGGTGATTGACGACCGCGTCCAGAAACACCTTTAGTCCGCGTTGATGCGCTTCGTCGATCAATTTTTTTAGTGTGGCATCATCACCAAAGTTGTTGTCTACTTGGGTAAAATCACGCGACCAATAGCCGTGGTAGGCATAAAACGGAAAGTCCCCTTGGCTGCCACCACCGACAAACCCGTGAACCTGCTCTACGATCGGCGATAACCAGATCACATCGGTGCCGAGCGATTGGATATAATCCAATTTGTCGATCACGCCTTGCAGATCTCCGCCATGAAAGGTACCAATGTTTTGCGCTTTATCCTGACGCCGCCCATAGCTGTGATCGTTACTCGGATCGCCATTACTGAATCGGTCAACCATGACAAAATAAATGTTTGCATTGCGATAGGTAAAATCTGGCTCTGGTGCTGTAACCGGGGCGAGCAACACCAACCCACCACTTTCAGAGGCTGGGGTGAGCGTCACGCTGTGATTTTTCACCGTGACAACCTGCCCACTGAGCGCCTCTTTTAATTGCGTGCCATCGGCAAAACTCTCTCCCAAAGAGAGGGTGACCGGCCCACCTTGATAGCGGTGACACTGGACATCGGGCAACGGGCGTTTAAACCTTGATGCGGTCTTTTTCGGTTCACGTTTAACGCGGATTGTTTGCGTCTCTGGCTGATAATAAAACCCATAATCCCCAGCAAAACGCACGGTAAGTTCAAAGTTTGTCTGATCTTGGCAAGAAAGCGGAATAGGCGTATTAAATTTCGCGTTCTCGGGAGACGCGGCCTGACAGTCACCTGCTATCCCTTCCACACTGATTTGGTAGGTGTTCTTACCTAACGGGAAGACCGCTGGGGCGTTGGGATCAAGCGGTCGGTCAGACTGTGTCGTTGCTGTGGTTACCGTGATATGCGGGGCCGCCGCAGTGGAAAACGACGCTGCCATAGTCAACGAGGCCGCTACCGCGATGGCCAGCCGCTGTCGAGGAAAGAAAAAAGTCATGATTGTGCTCCTTGCCATTTTCTATCAGGGTAAAAAAACAGCAAGGCATTGACATCATTCCTGCCTCTGCGCCCTAAAACTGTGAGCAATGACAGTTAGAGGAGGAGCCGATTACGCGCCGCACTCTCCCTCTGGATCCAGACCTAACAATTCGCTCATCTCCACGGCGGGAATAGGACGGCGATAGAGAAACCCTTGACCAAAGGTGCAGCCCAATTCATGCAAAATCGCCTGTTGATGCAAGGTCTCAATGCCCTCAGCAACGACCCCCATCCCAAGGCTATCGGCCATGGCAATCATAGCCGACACAATTGCCACTTCTTGTTCATCGGGTGATTGGCTTTGTATGTCTTTAATGAAATGACGATCAATTTTTAATTTTGAAATGGGGTAGCGCTTGAGATAAGCCATCGATGAATAGCCAGTGCCGAAATCGTCGATCGCAATCCCAACCCCTTTATCACGTAATTGCTCCAGCACTTTTAACGCGTTGGCTTGGTTTTCTATCAAGGTATTTTCGGTAATTTCTAACTCTAAAAAGCGCGGATCGGCGCCGGTGCGGTCCAAGGCCTCAAACACCACTTGCGTAAAGGCCACGTCGGCAAGGTTGCGCGGCGAGATATTCACCGCCATAGACACGTTGAGGCCCGCATCCTGCCAGGCTTTTAATTGCTGACATCCAGTCTCAACCACCCACTGCGTGATATCGTGGATAATAGAGCGCTCTTCGGCGACATCAATAAAGTGAAACGGTGATAACAGCCCCCGCTCTGGGTGATGCCAACGCAATAACGCCTCGACGCCAATAATATCGCCGGTCACCAGATCGACCTGGGGTTGGTAATATAATTCTAACTCTTCATTTTGCACACACTGACGTAGCTCGACCGCCAAACGTAACTTGTGATTCGCTTCTACCGTCAACGCATCATTGTAAAACGCATAGGTGTTTCGCCCCGATTTTTTTGCGTGATACATCGCCGAATCGGCAAAGGTCAGCAGATCATCAGTACTCGCGGTATTCTCTGGATATTGGGCAATGCCGATACTGACACCGATTTGAGCGTCGATCCCACCTTTGAGCATAAACAGGCGATTCATGGCATGGATCACATCTTCAGATAAGCGAATACAGGCATTATCATCAGCATGAATCACCCGTAGGATCACAAATTCATCGCCACCGAGACGGGCTAAGGTATCGCCCTCCTCTAACAGACCATCTAAGCGCTGACTGACTAATTTAAGGAGTTCATCACCGACGGTATGGCCATGGCTATCATTGACGAACTTAAACTGGTCAAGATCGAGAAACATCAACGCCAGCTGGTTACGCTGGACCGATTGCCTATTCATCGCTTGACGAATGCGCGACGTAAGCAGCAGGCGATTCGGTAATCCGGTTAGCGAGTCATTGTGGGCCAAATCAATCAGTTTTTTTTCTGAGTCTTTAAGCTGGGTGATATCAGAGAAAACACCGATATAATTCACCACGTCACCGGCGTCATCTTTTACCACACTGATCGAGAGAAGCTGTGGATACACGATACCATCTTTACGGCGATTCCAGATTTCGCCTTTCCAATGTCCCTCTTGATGTATCTGCTGCCACATTTCGGCGAAAAAATGTGCGTCATGACGGCCCGAATTCAGGATGGATGGCATTGCGCCGACGACATCTTGTTCTTGATACCCGGTGATCGCACTGAAGCCACCATTGACGGCGACGATAGCACCTTGCGCATCCGTGATCAGCACCCCTTCGCTCGATTGCTCAAAGATTTTCGCATTGAGCATCAACTTACGTTCAACCTCTAACCGTTCAGATACATCGTGGATAACCGAGAACAGCAGGCGGGCGTTACCAACGGTGATCGGGGATGAATGAACCTCGACATGGCGACTCTCACCGTTTTTTAGCCGATGTTCAAAAATAAAGCAGTTTTTCTCGCGCTGTCTCGCCTGTGAAAGGCTTTGTTTGAGGGTGCTGTCGACTTGTGTATTAATCTCGCTGATACTCATCGCTGTGAGCGTTGCATGGTCATAGCCATAAAAACGTTGGGCACTGTCATTAGCATCTAAAATTTCGCCACTTTTGGCATCCAGTAACATCATCACCGCATCATGGCGTTTAAAGATACTCCTAAAGCGGTAACTATCATCAACCATGCGACCAATCGACTGCGCAAAGCTGCGTCCAGCATTTAATCGGGCATATAATCCGCCGAGCCAAAACCCTAAGATAATCAAGCCAACTCCCCATACCATGGGGTGAGGGTGCAAACTTTTCCAACCGTCTTGCGGGATCCCCAATAAGCGCCAGTGGCCGGAAGGCAAGCTCACTGCGACGGATTCAGGGGACTGCGTTAAGATCGAAGGCTCACCGTAAATGGGGGTAAACCTCCCCTCGGCGGTCGATTTTTCTTGCAACACCACACGCACTGGATACGCCTCGCCTTCGGCAAAGCTTGCGGAGAAAAGGCTATCAATATCGAGCACCGTGGATAACACGCCCCAGGGTAACCCTGTGTTTTGATTGATGATCGATTGACGTGCAATTAAGGCGGTTCCGCCTTGAAGAAGATCGACCGGCCCTGAAATCACGGGCTCACTGGAGGCATACGCCGCACGTACACTGGCTAATTGCTCAGGCACATCATGGTAACGCGTCCCGACTAACGATGATTTTAGGTTCTCAGGATACACATGGCTGATCACCCAATTACGCGCGGCACCAAAATTGAGGATATGAGGAGATTTGGCTTTTAACTGGCTGGCAAAGCGAGAAAATTGGTCTTGCGTCAGATCTGGATTTAAGCTGATATAGGTGGTCAGTCCATGACTTAAATCGACATTCTGCGTCACTTTAAGCTCAATCCGCGAGCGGTAGGCCAACAAGGCGTTACGAACGTCTTTTACTTCTTGGTCATGGGCTTGTTGATATAGCCAAAACTCCACGGAAACCACCGCAAACATGAAGACCATCACGGAGATAACCACATTATAAATGAATCCGACTCGCGCCGAGCGGCGGGCGACTTTATCAAGTGCCGATGGAACAGCTTGCTGCATGACCTGGTACAACCTTATCTCGCCCTGCTTATGGAGCGAACATTAACCAAAAACCTCAGGTGTAGCACGTGATTATAAAGGGCATAGAGAGAATCGCCAGTGTTACCGGTCAGTTTCACCGCATTACACAGGCTCTGTATGCGTAGGATCAAACGGTTACATACACATATTGGCGATACAATCAAACCGCCTTTATCCAAAAAACACAAGAGATTGCAAACAAGGAGCGTGTATGGCAATCAGCCTCGAATACAGTTTTATCTTGGTGGTTTTGGGCGTGATCGCCGGGATTATCAATACCCTCGCGGGTGGTGGCTCTAACCTAACATTACCTGCATTGATGGTGATGGGCATGCCTGCCGATGTCGCCAACGCCACCAATCGAGTGGCGGTATGGCTACAGTGTGCGTCAGGGATGAGCGGGTTTCGCCAACATGACAAGCTCGATACTCAGGATATCATTCCGGTATTGATACCGAATTTAATCGGGGGCTTGTGCGGCGCATTGGCCGCTGCATGGTTGCCAACCAGTTGGGTCAAACCCTTGCTACTCGGTACCTTGCTGACCATGACGGTAGTGATGCTGGTTAAGCCAGCCACTTTTGGCCCCCCCGCCGGTACGCCAGTCAAAAAGGTGGCTGACACACCCACCGCATGGTTTGGTCTTATGCTCGCAGGCTTTTATGGCGGATTCGTACAAGCAGGGGTCGGATTTGTTTTGCTCGCCGCGCTATGTGGCACCTTACACTACGACTTGGTCCGTGGTAATGCGCTCAAACTGGCATGCACCTTAGCTTTCACCTCTCTTTCACTGTTGGTATTTATTGCTGATGATCTGGTCCGCTGGGCGCCAGGGCTGATCCTGGCGATAGGGACCATGGTCGGGGCACGGATTGCGGTACGATTTGCTATCTCCGCGAATCCCAAGCTATTAAAACTCTTTTTGTTTGTGATGACGTTGGTCGGTTGTCTCGCCGCCTATTTATTTTAGTGACAGCGAGTCTGTTGTCGGGCGAACACTGCATTTTTTGATCGAGTATACTGGTGCGGTTATTGTGCCGCGGTCTTACCCGTTGATTTCGCCGCTCCTTTACGACGAGTGCTGGTGCGCCGTGTTTTACGTTTAAATGTTTTTGCCGGCGCAGCCGGTAAACCTTGCAAAGAGGCAGGCGGTGGTGAGGTTTTTACACTTTCAATCAAGCCCGCGACCTTGTCGGTTAACGCTTGCATAAAGGGGTGATACGCGCATTGTCGATCCGCCATATCTTGCAGCTGCCGCTCCCAATTAGCGGTCATATCCGGGTAGGTCGCACTGTCGGGTAAGGCATCAATTAATCCCGTTCCACTGGCTGTCGCGTGAAGTGTTTTTCCTTGTCGATTCAAAAGACCACGTTTTACCAACAGCTCAATAATCCCAGCCCGAGTGGCTTCGGTCCCGAGCCCATCGGTTTCTCGTAGTATCTCTTTCAGTGCTTTGTTTTGCACATAGCGGCCAATGCCGGTCATCGCTTGTAACAAACTGGATTCGGTAAACGCAGCCGGTGGCTCGGTCATGCAGTCTTTAATGTCGCCACGCTCACACTGCGCTTGCTCACCTTTCTCCATTAAGGGCAAAGGCGTGGCGTCACTGTCTGCGGTTTGCGTGGAGGGCAATAGCGCGCGCCAGCCCGCTTGAGTGAGCACCTTGCCTTTGGCAATAAAACAGCCACCGGCAATATCGAACACCAGTTTTCCTTCTGCATACTCGGCAGGCGGATAAAACTGCATCACATATTGGCGCGCCACCAGCTGATAAATTTTCGCTTCATCGCCTGACAAGCTCGCAGGCGCAGCTTTCGCGGTTGGAATAATCGCATGGTGCGCACCGACTTTGGCATCGTTCCATGCTTTGCCTTTGCGTTTTGGATCCGCATTGTCACAAGCCTGGATCAGTGTCTGACACCCCTTTTTAATCGCTGCCAACACCTTGGGCGCCTCAGCGAAGTGCCCTTTAGGTAAGTAACGACAATCCGATCGCGGATAGGTAATGATCTTGTGGCGCTCATACAGTTGTTGGCACACATCCAGGGCTTTTTGGGCGCTAAAACCAAATCGCTTTGATGCGTCTATTTGCAAGGCTGACAAGTTATAAGGCAGTGGCGCCGCTTGCTTTCGCTGCTGACGTTCCGCGTCAGTGACCGTGGCTGGCTGCCCCGTAATTCGATTGGCGACATTGTCGGCGAGTGACCGAGAAAGTACGCGCCCTTGCTCGTCTTGCCATTTGGCGCAGGCGTCACTGGGCTGCCATCGCGCGCGTATTTCACTCCCTTGATGAGCAATGATGGCGTCGAGCTGATAATACGGATGGGGAATAAAATGTTTGATTGCTTGATCGCGTCGCACCACTAGGCCAAGCACCGGCGTTTGTACCCGCCCGACCGACAATACGCCTTGATAACCGGCCTGTTGCCCTAGCAGGGTATAAGCACGCGTCAGGTTCATCCCATAGACCCAATCGGCACGTGACCGAGCTAACGCGGAAACAGATAAGGGCATGTAACCCTTATTGTCTTGCATGTTGCTGAGCGATTTTTTCACCGCAGAGAGGTTTAAATCACTGATCAAAAGGCGTTTTATATTGGCTTTTTTGCTCTGACTGACCTTCGCATAGTCAATCACTTCATCCACCAGCAGCTGCCCTTCGCGGTCTGGGTCGCCGGCATGAACCAGCTGATCAAATTGCTTAATCAGTTTTTTAACCACGGACAGCTGGCCCGAGGCGGCTTTGCGTGGGCGCAATTGCCATTGTTGAGGCACGATAGGAAGGTCAGCCAGATGCCATTTTTTATAGCGGCTGTCATAAGCCTCGGGCTCGACTTGTTCGAGTAAGTGGCCAATACACCAGGTGACCACATCGCCTTGCCCTGTTTCAATGTATCCTTTCTGATTTTTATGAGGCTTAGGCAGGCCTGCGGCAATTGCGCGCCCTAAACTCGGTTTTTCCGCAATAAATAATCGTGCCATGACAGAGTCTCTTTATCAGTCGCTGTCCGCATGGTATGCAAAGCACGATCGAGGCGCAATAAAAAACCTGTACATATGCACAGGTTTACTCGATTAACCAAGCCCTTCTCGTGGCTTAAAGATAAGAGACAAACTGGCTAGTATCGCGTTTAGGCGCATTAGCCGCCGCACAATCAGGCGTTCCTAAGTACAAAAAACCCACGATATGATCATCGCCTTCAACGGCTAACGCCTCTCTCACAGCGGGGTGGTATGCAAATGCGCCAGTGCGCCAAAAGCCCTGATACCCTTGTGCGACCGCTGCCATTTGCATCGCATGCGTCGCACATCCCGCAGAAATATGCTGCTCAATGGTCGGAACTTTGTCATGCACACGTGTACGCGCAATCACGGCCACCACCATCGGGGCCCGAAAGGGTGCGTTTTTGGCATTTTTCACTGCCGTTTCATCCGCGCCGTTGGCCTGTGCTGCCTCGGCTAAAATGGTTGAAAGCCGCGTCAGCCCATCGCCCTCGCAAATCACAAACTGCCACGGCGTTAGTGCGCCATGATCAGGGGCTCGTAATCCTGCTTGAATAATGTTTTCTAGTGCTTCACCGCTCGGCGCTGGCGCTGCTAATCGTGGCACAGAGCGGCGCTTTAATAGCAAATCAAGTGCGTCCATGGTTTATCCTTTTTAACCGTTTAGTGCTCACTGCATGAGCGGATATCAGCATATTAGCACAGACTCCCGCCGCTAAAGCGCCAAGGCTGTCTCAATCCCCTGGCGAATGGCTCGCTTCGCATCGAGCTCTCCCGCATGCTCGGCACCACCAATTAAATGGTAAGAGACACTGGCATCATCAAGCTGCTCGGCCAACGTATTTACCGATTCTTGCCCCGCACACAAGATGATCTGGGTGGCAGGGATCAGGTGTGCTTCTCCTTTAACACTGATATGCAGGCCTTCATCGTCAATTTTATGGTAGCTCACGCCACCGACAAGATTCACACCACGCTTTTGTAACGTTTTTCGATGGATCCAACCGGTGGTTTTGCCCGGACCTTTTCCGACTCGTCCTTCGCGACGCTGCAATACCCACACCTGCTTGTCGCTAAGCGTATCGTGCCCAGGGTAGAGTCCGCCTTCGTGGGTAATAGTCTTATCGATTCCCCACTCATTGAGCCAAGCGTCCAAGCTTTGATTTTTGGGTTCGGTAATCATGGTCGCGACATCAACGCCGATCCCTCCGGCACCGATAATGGCGATATGGCTCCCCAACTCAGGCTGTTCACGAATAAAGGTTTGATAATCGATGACGCTCGGGTGATCAATGCCTTCAATGGCGGGACGGCGTGGCTTCACACCCGTGGCGACAACAATATCGTCAAACGCACGCAATGTATCGACATCAGTGGCTTGATTAAGCTTGACCGTCACGCCTGCTTTTTCCAATCGTCTGAGGTAGTAGCGAATAGTTTCTTTAAATTCTTCTTTTCCCGGAATCGTCATCGCTAAATTAAACTGGCCGCCGAGCCGATCCGCTTTTTCGAACAAGGTCACGTCATGTCCGCGTTCAGCCGCTTCAGTGGCACAGCTTATCCCGGCCATTCCGCCACCAATTACCGCCACTTGTTTCACTTGGCGTACAGGCGTTGCCACGAGCTCGGTTTCATAACAGGCTTTAGGGTTAACCAAACAACTGGCACGCTTGCCTTTAAAGACATGGTCCAGACAGGCTTGGTTGCAGGCAATACACGTATTAATGTCATTCGACTGATCGGCTTTGGCCTTCGCAACGAATTCAGCATCGGCTAAGAATGGGCGCGCCATGGAGACCATATCCGCTTGCCCCTTGGCGAGAATCGACTCGGCAACCTCTGGGGTATTAATACGGTTACAGGTGACTAACGGCACCGATACCTCGCCTTTTAGTTTTTCAGTGACCCAGCTAAATGCGCCTCGTGGCACCTGGGTCGCGATAGTAGGCACTCGCGCTTCATGCCAGCCAATACCGGTGTTAATAATGGTGACGCCTGCTTTTTCTAGGCCTTTCGCGAGCGTGACTACGTCTTCAAAGGTATTGCCTTGCTCGACCAAATCCAGCATCGATAGACGAAAAATAACAATAAAGTCATCACCGGCCGCTTGACGCACCGCTCGCATCACTTCAACCGCAAACCGCATACGATTGTCGACTGGCCCGCCCCATTGGTCATAACGGCGGTTGGCGCGGTGGCAGAAAAACTGATTGATCAGGTAGCCTTCAGAGCCCATGATCTCGACCCCGTCATAGCCAGCTTCGCGAGCAAGCGCGGCACTGCGGCCAAAGGCTTTAATCGTACGCCAAATCGCCCGCTCGCTCATTTCAAACGGGGTGAACTTACTGATTGGCGCGCGAATCGCTGACGCACTTTGGGCGAACGGATGAAACGCATAGCGACCGGCATGAAGTAATTGCAGCGCGATTTTGCCGCCATTTTCATGAACAGCTTCGGTGATTGCGCGGTGTGCACGCGCCGCGCGTCCAGAGCTAAACTGGGCACTAAATGGGGTCAGACGGCCACGAAAATTAGGCGAAAATCCGCCTGTTACAATGAGCCCCACCTCACCTTTGGCTCGCTCAGCATAAAAAGCCGCCAATTTTTTAAAACCATCGTTTGCTTCTTCAAGCCCGGTATGCATTGAGCCCATCAAGACACGATTTTTCAGGGTAGTAAACCCAAGATCGAGCGGGGCTAGCATGTGGGGATAAGGGTGCTGTTCCATCGCTTGCTCACTTATTGTTGTGGTCTGACCAGACTATAGCGCTGACGGACACGTGATTTCAAACATTCGTTTACAAGCTGGCAACATAAAATCGTGAATTATTGATCTGGGTAGGACTTTCGCTCGGTATTATAGAACAATGACGCGGTTGATAGCCTATCGATCTGAGCTCTGATCAGCTAGGATATCAGCGACATGCACCGATGGACTCACGTATGAAAAAACTGTTTCGCTTTATTGCATCCCTATTCCGATGGTTGTGGCGTATTCTCAGTTTCGCCCGCCAACTTTTGTTAAACGTCCTTTTCATAGGCGTGATCGTGGCAATCTACTTTGCTTTTACTGCCGATACGCCGCTGACCTCAAAGGACCCCGCTACCGCAAAAGTGGCGCAAAGTGAGCCAGAGCCACGGGCGCTCCTACTCAATATTGACGGCCCTATTGTTGAACAACAACAGCGCTTAAGTCCTGTTGATACCTTATCTCGCAATGCGCTCGGACAACCGATAGAAACCGAGAACGTGTTGTTTGATATTGTTGATACCGTGCGCCATGCCGCGACGGATGAACAGATTAATGGCTTAGTATTAAGCCTAGGCGATATGCCTTCTACCAGTCTGACCAAGCTACGATACATCGCCAAAGCCATCGAGGACTTCAAAAACAGCGGTAAACCTGTGATTGCAATTGGCGGCACCTACAGTCAAAGCCAGTATTACTTGGCCAGTTATGCCGATGAAGTCCTGATGTCACCCGATGGTATGGTGATGTTGCAAGGTTACGGCAGTTACAACTTATATTGGAAGGACCTACTCGATAAGCTCGATGTGAGCACACACGTGTTCCGAGTCGGTACTTATAAGTCATTTGTGGAGCCATACACACGCAACAATATGTCAGACGCTGCCCGAGAAGCCAATCAAGCTTGGTTATCTCAGCTGTGGGATGCCTATGTCAGCGATGTGGCGAACAATCGTGGCATCGAGCCGAGTGTACTGTCCCCGAGCGCGAAGCAATTACTGGCCTCATTGCGTGACTTTGATGGCGATTTTGCCGCCCTCTCTGAGCATCTTGGCATTGTCGATAAGCGCATGACGCGTCAGCAAATTCGTCGCTATTTGGCCGATAAATTTGGCAGTGACGGTGAAGACAGCTTCGAATACACCGGCTATTACGATTATCTGCCAAAAATACAAAGCGGCTTTAGCCTGCCAGGCAGTGATAATATCGCCGTCGTGGTCGCCAGTGGTCCGATCATGGATGGACGTCAGCGCCCAGGGACCGTGGGTGGCGATACCACTGCCGCTATGCTACGCGATGCCCGCCTTGACAGCAGTGTGAAAGCGGTCGTGCTTCGCGTCGATAGTCCAGGGGGCAGTGCATTCGCCTCTGAAATTATCCGTAATGAAGTGGATGCGCTACGCGAAGCGGGTAAACCTGTGGTGGTCTCGATGTCGAGTGTCGCCGCCTCTGGCGGTTATTGGTTATCTGCCAGCGCCGATCGTATTATCGCTCAGCCCACCACGATTACCGGCTCAATCGGTATTTTTAGCTTGTTCACCACCTTTGAGAACACGCTGGGTGATCTCGGCGTGCAGTCTGATGGTGTCGGCACCACACCGTTTGCAGGGGTTGGCGTAACGCGGGCACTGCCAGACGAGGTAGGAGATATCATGCAGTTAGGCATTGAGCATGGTTACCATCGCTTCTTGTCATTGGTCAGCAACCATCGCGATATGTCGATGGAAAAGGCAAACCAAGTCGCTCAAGGTCGGGTATGGACGGGACAAGATGCCTTGAATTTGGGATTAGTTGACAGCTTGGGTGACTTTGACGACGCCGTGTCTGCCGCCGCTGAACTGGCTAACCTCGAAAACTATCAACTAGATTGGATGCAACAGCCACTGACGCCGTTTGAGCAATTTATCAACGAAGTGCTGGGGCAAAGCGCCAACGTGCTCGGTGAAGCGGTGCAAGCGACAATGCCATCGATTGCGCGCCAGTTGACGGCATCGCCTCAGTGGCAGTCGTTAACCTTGCTGGAAAAGTTTAACGATCCGCAAGGTCGTTACTTATTCTGCTTAAACTGTGAGTATCAGTAGGAACCACTCGCCCTGGCCGTTCGGTCAGGGCCTCTTCTCTGTTTTTCTTCTATTCTGTGTGTCGCTCGGTATTACCGATGTAATCGTTACATGTATACTGTGCTCACGCTCATTAAATGCAGATTTGACATGATGGAACGTAAACATATTTATATTGCTTACACTGGTGGCACGATCGGGATGCAAAAATCTGATCATGGTTATGTCCCAGTGTCCGGCTTTCTCCAGCAACAGTTGGAAAACATGCCTGAATTCCATCGTCCAGAAATGCCGCTTTTTACTATCCATGAGTACGAACCACTCATTGATTCATCGGACATGACGCCAACGGATTGGCAACGGATTGCGGACGATATTGGCGAAAATTACCACGCATATGACGGCTTTGTGATATTGCATGGCACAGATACCATGGCATACACAGCATCGGCGCTGTCATTTATGTTAGAAAATTTAGAAAAGCCGGTAATAGTCACCGGCTCCCAGATCCCGATCGCTGAGTTGCGTTCCGACGGGCAAGCCAACCTGCTCAACGCACTGCATATTGCATCGAATTATCCGGTGAACGAAGTGACGCTGTTTTTTAACAACCAACTTCTGCGCGGCAATCGGAGCACTAAGTCGCATGCTGACGGGTTTAACGCGTTTACCTCACCCAACTTGCCAGCGTTGCTTGAAGCTGGGATTCATATTGAGGTAAAAGCGGACAAGCTCAATCAACCTTCGCAAGGGCCGTTTAAGGTCCATACTATTAGCGATCAACCGGTTGCCGTGATCATGATGTATCCGGGCATTTCGCCAGACGTTGTCAGAAATGCGCTTAAACAGCCCGTCAATGCGATGATCTTATTAACCTTTGGGGTCGGCAACGCACCACAAAATCCCGAGTTACTCGATTTACTCAAACAGGCTACGGATCGCGGTGTGCTGGTGTTGAATCTCACTCAATGCTTGGCAGGACGGGTCAATATGGGTGGCTATGCGACCGGCTGTGCGCTGGCCGATGCGGGTGTACTGAGTGGCTATGACATGACACCCGAAGCGGCGTTAGCCAAGCTTCACTTCTTGCTCAGTCAGTCATTACCCTTTGAAACCTTGCGAACTTGGGTGCAAAAAGATTTACGTGGTGAGCTCAGCTATTATTAGCGTGTGAACAGAAGTGACAGTGAACGCTATTGTGACGATTACGCCGGCCGAATGCCGGCGTTTACTTTTTAGCGAGGACACGTTCAGCAAAGCATATCCCACAAGGCGTGCCGCCCAATCTATTCGATCAGCATTGGTGCTGATTGGATTAGCACTAGTGCTTGGTCTCAATATCGATGCGCTGCCCATCTTGACCGGCAAATTCACGCTTGAGTTCGGCTTTTGATTTCCAAGTCACCTGACCCCCTTTCGCGACCGTCATATGCTGAGGCTGGCTGTTATGACGTGATTGGTAAAGCATAACGGCTTGCAAGGCTTGATCGCGTTGTGCTTGATTAAGGCTGGTACCATCAGGCCACTTACCGGTTTCTACCGCGTAACACAAACGATCGTATATTTCAGGCGTCATTGCTTTTAAGACTTGTTCTATATCCATGATTACCTCTGTGTGGTCCGGGTCCGACTATTATGCCTGATCTTGGTCGGTAGACGGCATGTTTAGCACAGTGCGCTTTATCACGCTTTTACGCATCAACTACACTCAAAGATAACGTATACTCGACGTAGTTGACTCAGGATACGACAAATAATGAATTTACGATTACTTACTCGCTACGTTTATCGTCTCGGTATTGTCACGAGTTTACTGCTACTCGTCGGCTGCGATGGACAACCGACCACCAATCAAGTGTGCGAAACACACCCCGAATTATGCGAAGGGCTAAACATTGGCGACGGACAATGCCGATTTGAGCGCTCGGATCTGATTTTCGATCGTTTGGCGGTTGACCAAAAGCCAACCGATCTCAATAAACTCACCGAACTCAAGCAAACAAAAGCCTACTTGCGCTGTATGGAGCTGGTAGCTGAAATTGAGCCTACCACACTCAAACAACGCAAAACCAAGCGTACGGAGGCGGTCTACCATGCTTATGATGCGATTGCTCGTTTGGAAGATGAACTGGAAGCCTCTTATCAACCACCGGTGATTTACTACCGTTGGTCTCAGGGTGACAACGGCGCCCTACCCCAGTTTTTAAAGCTTGAAGGCACTCCCCATCTGGAAACGCCCCAGTTACAACTTGGTCTGGCGACCTATTATGTCTCACGGGATAAAGCTAAAACCGTGGAGATTTTATTGCACGCGTTGGAGCTGTATGACGGCCGCGATCTCACCGTAAAGCAAGACGTGATTCCAGAGGTGATTAAATCACTCGCCACCACCAATCATGCGCTTAAACGCTTTGAACATGCGTATTTGTGGGCGAAAGTGGGGCAAAGTTACAATCTTCCCATTGCCAACAGTGATCGTTTGTCTCGACTTTACACACTGAGCGAACAACAGGAGACGTCACTGCAGCGATTGGCATTTGAAATATCAGCCGCGATCGACGATGGCAATTTTCAAGCGTCATTGCTCGCACCCATTACTCAGTAAAAGGCAACCACTCAGTAAAAGGCAACGCTCAATCAAAGGTAAACCGGTCACGTCAAACTTGTCGTACCAGTTTGCCTTTCGTAATTGCCCTTCTGCTTCTACGCTATCAAGTACCAGTTGTTGCGCCAAGCCTGATTGTTCTTTATCCACGGTTGATTAAAGACAACACAGGCATGGCCGTAAGGGCGCCAAATGTTTAGGCGATGTAAAAAAAATCCGTACTTTTTTTTGATTTTAGACAATTTTGGCTGCGATTACCCTTGCATGGCGGGGTCCTATTCTGTAATTTTACTACCAGTTTAATCTCACTAGAAATTAAGTTGTGGAGCAACATAATGACTATCAAAGTAGGTATTAACGGTTTTGGCCGTATCGGCCGTTTCGTATTTCGTGCGTCTGTAGAACGTAACGACATCGACGTGGTAGCAATCAACGATCTTATCGACGTTGAATACATGGCTTATATGCTGAAATACGATTCAACTCACGGCCGTTTTAACGGCACCGTAGAAGTTGAAGGTGGTAACCTGATCGTTAACGGCAAAACCGTACGCGTAACAGCAGAACGTAACCCAACAGACCTTAAGTGGGATGAAGTGGGTGTTGACGTTGTTGCTGAAGCGACCGGTATCTTCCTAACTGACGAAACAGCGCGTCAACACATCCAAGCGGGTGCGAAGAAAGTTGTTCTTACTGGCCCATCAAAAGACGCAACGCCAATGTTCGTTATGGGTGTTAACCACAGCGATTACGCGGGTCAAGATATCGTTTCTAACGCATCTTGCACCACGAACTGCCTAGCGCCTGTCGCGAAAGTACTGAACGACAAGTTCGGTATCGTATCTGGCCTGATGACCACTGTTCACGCAACCACTGCGACTCAGAAAACCGTTGACGGTCCTTCTGCGAAAGACTGGCGCGGCGGCCGTGGTGCATCTCAGAACATCATCCCATCTTCAACAGGTGCAGCCAAAGCGGTTGGTAAAGTACTGCCAGAGCTTAATGGTAAACTGACTGGTATGGCGTTCCGCGTGCCAACTGCCAACGTTTCAGTGGTTGACTTGACTGTTAACCTAGAAAAAGCAGCGTCTTATGACCAAATCTGTGCGGCAATGAAAGAAGCGTCTGAAGGCGAGCTGAAAGGTGTACTTGGTTACACTGAAGATGCAGTTGTTTCTCAAGACTTCATCGGCGAAGTACAAACTTCAGTATTCGATGCTAAAGCAGGTATCGCGCTGACTGACAACTTCGTGAAAGTGGTTTCTTGGTACGACAACGAAATCGGCTACTCAAACAAAGTACTTGACCTAGTTGCACACATCTCTAAGTAAGTAGCAATTACAATAGTATCGATAAAGGCGGCCTAGAGCCGCCTTTTGTGTATCTGGCGCCTATCCAATGAGCCGGTTTTTGTTCGTAGACACTCCCCGAAGAGGTTTAAGCTATGTCCATGTCTTTGCTTTTTGAACGTCAACTCTCCGCCTCGGTCGATTTATGCTATCGGCAATCGGTCCCGATTCTTCGCGTGAGTCACCCATCGTGCGCCGCCACCATCAGTCTTTTCGGCGGCCACTTACTCTCCTTTGCGCCTACAGGTGAATCCTCACTGGTTTGGATGAGTCGCAACGCCGTCTACGATGCGCAAACACCATTACGAGGCGGCGTCCCTATTTGTTGGCCTTGGTTTGGACTATCGGGCTCGCCTTCGCATGGCTTTGCGCGTCGACAGATGTGGCAATTGGCGCAGGTTGACGAGCAACCGGATGGCGTGATTGTGCAACTGAAGCTGTCTGAATCTGCCCAGTCAATGGCACTCTGGCCCCATCGTTTTGAAGCAACCGTCACTTTCACCCTGACACAAAAAGCCACTATTTCCCTCGCCGTCACCAATACCGATCAGCATTATTGGACGATGGGCGGCGCATTACACAGCTACCTGACCGTCGCGGACAGCGAGCAGGCTTATGTAGACGGGGTTGGTAATCAGTACCTCGATAATTTCAGTGCCGGTGCGGCTCAACCTGCTCCGGGAAAGGTCACGTTTGAAAGCCCCGTGGATCGCATTTATACCGGGGCGCGCGATACACTGTCACTCACCGATCCGGCCGGTAACCGTCGCGTTTATGTCACCAACCAAGGCGCGACCAGCGCGGTGATATGGAACCCTGGACAAGCTGCCTCAGTACAAATGGCAGACATGGATGACGATGGCTATCAACATTTTGTTTGCATTGAGGCCGCACTTGAGCAACCAGATACCCTGGTATCGCCAGGGCAAACCTATACCCTGGCCACAACGTTATGTGATGAAAAAGCGCGACGCTAAACAAAGCGGCCACCTTGGTATAAGGTGGCCGCGTTGTTACATAGAGACTTTTTTATATAGAGACTTTTTTATATAAAGACTTGGTTACATAAAGACTTGGCTACATAAAGACATAATTAACACCGAGATAGCCGGAAGCGGCGGTAGATTGGTCCACCATTGGGCTGTTCGCTATTTCATCATCGAGGTTGGTATAGCGCACGCCACCAAGCAGTTGGATGCGCTCGGTCAGCATAAAATAGCCACTGGCACCAACAAAGTAATGGCCCGCAGAGCCTGGCTCATACGCCTCAATGCCTGAAACACGCGATGCTTCAGTGGCGCTGACCCCATAAAGGTGCTTATTTAACTCATGGCTATTGTAGGCATACCCTACTTCCGGAGAGACGCCCCAACGCGGGTGATTAAATCCATATTTCCAACTCACTTCGCCATATACCCCGTCCCTATCCTGGGTCACGCCTTCGCCAACAGCCGCCTGAAAACGTCCGATAGGTGAATGGTATTGGTAGGCAAGCGCTGCCACAATCGATGCATCGCGCTTGTCGAGCTGGCTCAATTGCGGATCGTCGGTATCGGCAGGATCGAAACGACGAGGGTCATAGGTCGCTGATACGACGAGATTGTGTGTCGAGTCTTTCGGTGCCAGACGTGCGCCGGCAGTGAGACCGCGAAAGTAAAAGTGGTCGGTATCAAGGTTGACTGTCGGTACCACAAGTGGGTCGGTATCCGTGTCTTTGTACACCTGGGGTGAAAACGCGCCGATCACCCCTGCTGATACCCGCGTGTCTGCATAAACATTGCCGGAAGTCAGTGCCAACGCACACACTACCCAAGCCGTTTCTCTTGCTATATTCATCATCCTTTCCTTTATTGTTTAACGGCTGGCCAATGTAAGCCCAGTCCCCCTAGCTGGCAAAATAATCACCACCAGCATATCTCACTAGCTTGAACACCCGCTGTCAATATATTGGCAAGACAGGCATACAAATCACTCAACAAAAATTATCGAAAAAACAAACAATTCTTTCACGCAAGATCGAGCAATGCGGTCTAACCTTATAAAAAGGAAAGGGAACATCCAGCCAACTTTGCGCCTTTTCTTTTCGAGTTATCAGACGATTTAGGGGGCAAGACCATGACTATTTTTGATCACTATCGTCAGCGCTACGAAGAAGCGAAAGACGAAGAAATGAGCCTTCAAGCATTCTTGGATCTATGCCGAGATGATCGCGGCGCGTATGCCAATGCCGCGGAACGTTTGCTGATGGCGATTGGCGAACCGGAAAAGGTTGATACTTCGCTCGACCCTCGGCTCAGCCGACTTTTCTCTAACCGTGTCATTTCACGTTACCCAACGTTCAAAGACTTTTATGGTATGGAAGATTCGATCGAGCAAATCGTCTCATACCTTAAACATGCCGCTCAAGGCTTAGAAGAGCGCAAACAAATTCTTTACTTACTGGGCCCTGTCGGTGGGGGGAAATCGTCATTGGCCGAGAAGCTAAAAAGCTTGATGCAGCAGATGCCGATTTATGTACTAACCGCCAATGGCGAACGTAGCCCAGTGAATGATCACCCATTTTGCCTGTTTGATGCGACTGAAGATGGCCACCTACTCGAACAAGAATATGGCATTCCACAGCGCTACGTTCAACATATTATGTCGCCTTGGGCCGCTAAGCGATTAAAAGAATTTGGCGGCGATATCAGCCAATTTAAAGTGGTTAAGCTCCGTCCCTCTATTCTCAATCAAGTTGGCGTTGCCAAAACGGAGCCAGGCGATGAAAACAACCAGGATATCTCTGCCTTGGTTGGTAAAGTGGATATTCGCCAACTTGAACATTATTCACAAGATGATCCTGATGCCTATTCTTACTCCGGTGCGCTTTGCCGGGCTAACCAAGGCATGATGGAGTTTGTCGAGATGTTTAAAGCACCGATTAAAGTGCTTCATCCCCTACTCACGGCAACGCAAGAAGGTAACTACAACGGTACAGAAGGGCTTTCGGCATTGCCATTTGACGGCATCATTCTGGCCCACTCAAATGAATCCGAATGGCAGTCATTCCGCAATAACAAAAATAACGAGGCCTTCCTCGACCGGGTTTACATTGTCAAAGTACCCTATTGTTTGCGAATTTCGGATGAAATCCATATTTACGACAAATTGTTGGCGACCAGTGAATTACGCCATGCGCCTTGCTCGCCAAGCACACTCGATATTCTGGCGCGCTTTACGGTATTGTCGCGCTTAAAAGATCCTGAAAACTCAAGCATTTATTCGAAGATGCGTGTGTATGATGGGGAAACACTCAAAGATACCGATCCAAAAGCCAAGTCTTACCAAGAATACCGAGATTTTGCTGGGGTCGATGAGGGTATGAATGGACTATCAACCCGTTTTGCCTTCAAGATTTTGTCACGTGTTTTCAACTTTGATCACGCCGAGGTCGCGGCTAACCCTGTGCATTTGTTCTATGTCCTGGAGCAGCAAATCGAGCGGGAGCAATTCCCACAAGAGGTCGCCGAGCGCTATTTAGAGCACTTGAAGGGCTACTTAATTCCTAAATATATCGAGTTTATTGGCAAAGAGATCCAAACCGCCTATCTCGAGTCTTACTCTGAGTACGGCCAGAATATTTTTGACCGCTATGTCACGTATGCCGATTTCTGGATTCAAGATCAAGAATTCCGCGACCCAGATACTGGTCAGCTGTTTGATCGTTCAGCGCTTAATGGCGAGTTGGAGAAAATCGAAAAGCCAGCGGGTATCAGTAACCCGAAAGATTTCCGTAACGAAATCGTTAACTTTGTGCTCCGTGCTCGAGCGAATAATGAAGGCAAGAATCCGGCGTGGACCAGTTATGAGAAGCTGAAAACCGTGATTGAGAAAAAGATGTTCTCCAATACGGAAGATCTGCTGCCGGTGATTTCGTTCAATACTAAGACCTCAAGCGACGAGCAGAAAAAACACGACGACTTTGTCGCCCGAATGATGGAAAAAGGCTATACCCGCAAGCAAGTTCGCTTGCTCGCCGAATGGTATTTGCGCGTGCGTAAATCGTCGTAGCCTACGGGTTGACGCAGATGACGGGAGAAAGTTATGGCGCATTTTATTGATCGTCGTCTCAATGGCAAAAACAAAAGCACTGTCAACCGGCAGCGCTTTCTACGCCGCCACAAGCGGCAGATAAAAGAGTCCATTGCCGACGCCGTCAACAATCGCTCGATCACCGATATCGAAAGTGGTGAGGACATTTCGATTCCATCACGCGACATCCGTGAACCCACGTTTCACCAAGGCAAAGGGGGACAGCGGGAGGCTGTCCACCCGGGTAATGACCAATTTAGTCCTGGCGATCGTATCGCTCGCCCACCGGGTGGCGAAGGCGGCGGCGCCGGTGAAGGGCAAGCAAGTCCAGATGGTGAGGGACAAGACGAGTTTGTTTTCCAAATTTCGAAAGACGAATACTTGGACCTGTTGTTCGAAGATCTCGAACTACCGAATCTAAAAAAGAACCAGATGGCGAAAATGGTGGAGTACAAAACACACCGCTCTGGGTATACCTCAAACGGCGTGCCTTCCAATATCGCTATCGTCCGTTCTTTACAAAATTCGCTTGCGAGGCGAACGGCGATGTCAGCCGGAAAACGCCGCGAGCTCGCTGAGCTTGAACAAGCACTCGGACAGATTCAACGTGCTGAGCCTGCTCAACCGTTAGAAGAAAAACGCCTCGAAGAAGAGATCGCGGCACTCAAAAACAAACTTGCTGCCGTGCCGTTTATCGACACCTTCGATTTACGCTACAAAAACTACGAGAAGCGACCTCAGCCAAATAGTCGGGCGGTGATGTTTTGCTTAATGGATGTGTCTGGTTCGATGGACCAAGCCACCAAAGACATTGCTAAGCGTTTTTATATTCTGCTGTATCTGTTTCTCTCACGGACTTACAAAAATGTCGAGGTGGTATTTATTCGCCATCACACGCAGGCGAAAGAAGTCGACGAACATGAGTTCTTTTATTCGCAAGAAACCGGCGGCACCATTGTGTCTAGCGCCCTGCGACTGATGGATGACATCATCAAAGACAGGTACAACCCGACAGAATGGAATGTTTACGCCGCTCAAGCCTCAGATGGCGATAACTGGGCTGACGACTCACCGGGCTGTCGCGAGTTGTTGCAAAAAACGCTGTTACCGGTGAGCCGCTATTACGCCTATATTGAAATAACACGTCGTGCGCACCAAACACTGTGGCGTGAGTATCAGTCACTCGCCGAAAGCCATGACAATTTTGCTATGCAGAACATTCGCTCCGCGGAAGAGATTTTCCCCGTATTTCGCGAATTGTTTAAGCGTCAGGTCGAAGCCTGACGCCATACCGGCATAGACGCATTTTATCAGGGAGGCATGGTATGGCTGTCACCAAAGGTAAACACAAGACTCCACTCCACGATGGGCCGGATTGGACCTTTGACCTGCTTGAGCAGTATCACAAGGAAATTAAACGGGTTGCCGAACACTACAAGCTCGACACCTATCCCAATCAAATCGAAATCATCGCCGCCGAGCAGATGATGGATGCTTACTCCAGTGTGGGAATGCCCATCAACTATAACCACTGGTCATTCGGCAAAAAATTTATTGAAACCGAGCGCAACTATAAGCATGGGTACATGGGGTTGGCGTACGAGATTGTGATCAACTCGGACCCGTGTATTGCCTACCTTATGGAAGAAAACACCATCACCATGCAAGCGCTAGTCATGGCGCATGCCTGTTATGGTCATAACTCTTTCTTTAAAGGCAACTATCTGTTCCAAACCTGGACCGATGCCGGCTCGATCATTGATTACCTGCTGTTCGCCAAACACTACATTAGCGAGTGTGAAGAAAAGTACGGCCTCGCGGAAGTCGAAAACCTGATCGACTCCTGCCACGCGCTGATGAACTATGGCGTCGACAGGTATAAACGTCCGCAAAAGATCTCACTTGCCGAGGAAAAAGCACGCCAGAAAGCCCGAGAAGATTATCTGCAAACCCAAGTTAACGAACTGTGGCGGACCATCCCAGGCGGGAAAAAAGAGCAGGAGGCAGAAACGCGCCGTTTTCCATCAGAGCCACAAGAAAACCTGCTGTACTTTTTTGAGAAACATTCCCCACTCCTAGAGCCTTGGCAGCGTGAGATTGTGCGGATCGTCCGTAAAGTGAGCCAATATTTTTATCCGCAAAAACAAACGCAAGTGATGAACGAAGGTTGGGCGACCTTCTGGCATTACACCATTCTTAACCACCTTTATGATGAAGGCTTGGTCACGGATAGCTTTATTATGGAGTTTTTACATAGCCATACGAATGTGGTCGCGCAGCCGCCCTACAATAGTCAGTTTTATTCCGGCATTAATCCCTACGCGCTAGGGTTTGCCATGTTTCAGGACATTCGCCGCATGTGCGAAGAGCCAACCGATGAGGATAAATACTGGTTTCCTGACATTGCCGGCAAAGACTGGCTTGAGACGGTCCATTTTGCGATGGCAAACTTTAAAGATGAGAGCTTTATTAGTCAGTTCTTGTCCCCCAAGGTGATGCGGGATATGAAATTTTTTGCGGTCAATGACGACGATCGACAAAACTATATTGAAGTCACCAGCATTCATAATGAACAAGGGTATCGTCAGCTACGTGAAGACTTATCAGCACAATATAACCTGAGTAATCGCGAGCCAAACATTCAAGTCTTTGATGTCGATTTGCGCGGTAATCGTTCACTCACACTGAGGTATGTGCCGCATAACCGTATTCCGCTCGCTAACTCTCATGAAGAAGTGTTAAAGCATGTCCACCGACTCTGGGGGTTTGAAGTGGTTTTGGAAGAAGAAACCAGCGAAGGACGTGGAAAAATTCTTAGCAGTTGTCCCAAGCGTCCCCAGTTTGATCCTGATATGTTAATGGGTAGCCATTAGGAACAGCCCCCAGCCTAAGGGACATCCAGCGCCATTAAAAAAGCCGCCCTGATGCTTTCATCACGGCGGCTTTTGTTATGCACGCTCAGGTTTATGTGCCTTTACGCTCAGGTTTATGCGTCTTTACGCCAAGACCTATGCTTCTTCTTCAGCCATGTGAGAGGCAATGGTCTCGCGGTTACTAAACCATAAGCCCCCGCACTCACGTCCGTATTGTTTTACCCGGTCACCAATGGCTGGATGTTGGTTATTGGCCACCATTTCGCGTAGATCACTATAAAAGCTCAGCGCATTTTCACAGGCACGGCGGTCCATAAAGTAATAGCCCCCCACGCGTGAATAAATTTGGCGCATACCATTAATCGTCAACACATAGACTTTATTGCCAGAGAAGTGCGCCATGCCTTGGAACAAGCGATAATCGAAATGATTAAAAGCACGGCCCATACAAATACGCTCACACAGCTCAGGATCCTGCTTACCATATTTGTCCTGAATTTTTTTGACGTCTTTCAGAACTTCGCTTTTCTCATCAATCAGATCTAAGAACTGTTCAAAGCGCTCGCACTCAAGCACTTGTTGGCAGCGCTTAATAACCAAATCAATTAGGTCCAAGCAGTCTTGCGGGCGATTTTTAGCTGCATAACGCATATAGACACCGCTGATGTCTGTCCGCGCCGCAAGTAAATCCTCGAGAACCCCGTGCACGTCCTGCCCTTCCAGGGTCACCAGCGTATCAAGAATACTGAGCCCCGACGTTCGCATGTAATCATTGACCCGAGTAGGTYTGCCATGTTGAATGGTTAACCAACCATCGCGGGCGAGGCGCTGAAGCACCTCCCGTAACGTGGTGCGCGTCACGCCAATGAGTTCAGACAATTCACGCTCTGCGGGTAAAATAGAGCCCTTTGGGAAGTGATTGTTCCAAATACTTTCAATTATATATTTTTCAGCAAATGTTGCTGGGCTATCCGCCTTTATAACCATTGAATCTAAATTCCAATTTGCTTCTTGCTCTGATTAATAAGTCATCATACCACTAGTCATGAGTTGCAGAAACAGCTCTGTGATATCGCCACCAATCGCGTGACATCTGCTATCTTTTTGTACCAGATCAATGAAAATTTGGGCATAACTCGCAAAACTACGTCATACAAGATGTAACAAAATATGTCTAAGGCAAACTGGCGCACACTTACTGTCTGACAAGGCTATCCTTCGTTGCTCTGAACGGGTAACTCATACCGATAGTCGTACCGTCACTTTTAACTGTCACCCTCTCGCGTGCGAGCTTTATGGGCTCGCCACACTAAGCGATGTAGCACGTAACTCGCCCATCCGTGCGCGTTAAGAGACATAGATAACAATGAGACTATCATTATGGCTAAGACCATTACGCTCAGCACCGCGTTTTTAAAGAACTTTCTCGGCAAAGCCCCTGATTGGTACAAGCTGGCCATTGTTGGCTTTTTAATTATTAATCCGATCGTTTTCTCGATTAACCCTTTCATGGCCGGTTGGCTACTGGTGGTCGAGTTTATTTTTACTCTGGCCATGGCGTTAAAATGCTACCCACTTCAGCCTGGCGGGCTATTGGCGATTGAAGCGGTCGCGATAGGGATGACCAGCCCAGATCAAGTTAAGCACGAGCTGGTAGCCAACGTAGAAGTTCTGCTGCTGCTTGTTTTTATGGTCGCCGGCATTTACTTCATGAAGCAGTTGTTGCTTTTTATTTTCACCAAAATACTACTGGGCATTCGCTCTAAAATTGCCCTTTCATTAGCATTTTGCAGCGCGGCTGCAGCGCTTTCGGCCTTCCTTGATGCCTTAACCGTGATCGCGGTGGTGATCAGTGTCGCCGTCGGCTTTTACTCCATTTATCACCGCGTTGCCTCGGGGAAGGAGCTTGGTGCCGCCCATGACCACACCTCAGATGACAGCTTAAGTGATGAGCTTAGCCGCAACGATCTGGAGAATTATCGTGCCTTCTTGCGCAGTCTATTGATGCATGCCGGGGTGGGAACTGCACTCGGGGGCGTGATGACGATGGTCGGTGAGCCGCAAAACCTGATTATTGCCGATCAAGCTGGCTGGCATTTTGGTGAATTTATCCTTCGCATGGCACCGGTGACCCTGCCCGTTTTCTTTGCTGGTTTGTTAACCTGCATAATCGTTGAAAAGTTTGGCTGGTTTGGATACGGGGCAAAATTGCCGAATAACGTTCTAAACATATTGGTCGAGTACGATAAAGTACAACGCGCCAAACGCACGCCACAAGATGAGGCCAAACTCGTGGTTCAAGCATTAATCGCCGTATGGCTAATCGCCGCCCTTGCTCTTCACTTGGCCGCGGTCGGTTTAATTGGTCTCAGTATTATTATCTTAGCCACCTCCTTTACCGGGGTGATTGACGAACACCATATCGGCAAAGCGTTTGAAGAGGCACTTCCTTTCACTGCGCTATTGGCGGTCTTTTTCTCAATAGTCGCGGTGATTATTGACCAGCACTTGTTTGCACCGGTGATTGATCTGGTGCTGTCATTGGAAGGCCATTTGCAACTTACCATGTTTTATGTAGCAAACGGCTTGCTGTCCATGGTGTCTGATAATGTCTTTGTGGGGACCGTCTACATCAATGAGGTGAAAACAGCGCTCCTCAATGGGGTCATTGATCGCGAGCAGTTTGATATGTTGGCGGTCGCTATCAATACAGGGACTAACTTGCCGTCCGTTGCGACCCCTAATGGTCAAGCTGCGTTTTTGTTCTTGCTTACTTCGACGCTGGCTCCCTTGCTACGCCTGTCATACGGGCGCATGGTGTATATGGCACTGCCCTATACCATTGTGATGGGCTTATTGGGCGTGATGGGTATCGAGTTCTTTTTGGTGCCAGCAACCGAGTGGATGCTACACCAAGGCTGGATATCTGAAACCATCCATATGACCCAACAAGCGATACCCAGTGCGCACTAACGCATTTCTATCATTGACCTTCGTCTCAACAAACGATTGAATAGCAAGGCTCTCAGTGTAGAGCCTTGTTTTTTATCAGGAGTGAGTTATGTGGCGCGCCTTAAATCAATTTTCTCGCAGCCGAGCGTCCTGGCTGTTGTTGCTTCTCTGTGTGGTTGGCCTCGAAGCAACCGCGCTGTATTTCCAACATGGCCAAGGACTTGCGCCCTGTGTGATGTGTATTTATGAACGTGTCGCCTTATTTGGTGTGGGCACGGCAGCGTTACTCGGACTGATTGCTCCCGAGGAGCCCTTTTGGCGCACCCTAGGGTTGCTGGCCTATGGCATCACCGCCGCTTGGGGGCTAAAGCTTTCATTAGAGCATGTCAGTTATCAATTCCCCGATCCTAACCAACTCTTTGGCCCCACCTGTGATGTGGCGGTAAACTTCCCTTCTTGGGCCCCTTTAAATCAGTGGCTGCCTCAGGTGTTTGAAGCGTCTGGCGATTGCAGTAAAGTGGTCTGGCAATGGTTAGGTTGGTCCATGCCACAATGGCTGGTGGGCATCTTCTCAGCCATGCTCGTGATCTGGGGGCTGGTGGTTATCGCCCAGTTTATCGGTCGCCCACCGCGTCGGATTTTTTCTTAATAACACGCGGCTATACGCTAAGCACTAGGCACTAGGCACCAAGATAACCGGATAAAAAAAGAAAACGCCGATTTACTCGGCGCTTTGCATGAGTTGATGGTCGCTTACTGAATGACACAACTGACGTATTAACGGCCGATCTGCGGCGCTAAATACCCCGGGGTCAAGCCGCTGGGGGTCGCTCCAGTACACGGCCTGATGCTGTTTCAACGTTAATGGCGTATCCAGGATCTCGCACCAATAGCTGCACAGTAAAATCACCTTGTCACCATAATCGTATTCGGTTTCGACGATGGCTGCGCCGACGTTGATTTCAACGCCGAACTCTTCAAGCCATTCACGCTTAAGTGCCTGCTGGTCGGTCTCGCCTTGCTCGACTTTGCCGCCAGGAAATTCCCACCAGCTGATAAAATGCGAATCTGGCTGTCGTTGCGCCACTAAAACGTGGTGACTGTGCGTGGCCACACCGGCCACTACGCGAATTGCAGTCGTCTGCGCTGCTGATATCATCCGATTAACGCCCGCAGCATTTTTTGAACTTAGCGCCACTACCGCACGGGCAGGCATCATTACGACCAACCGATTTGAACGGATTCACCTGATGCGCACCGTGCGTTCCTTGTTGTGCTTCATCGGCCGCTTTCGCGACTTCTTGGATCATAAGATCTAATTGCTCTACATATTGGCCAGGCTCAACATCAATCCCTACCTCTTTCATTTGCGCTAAGGTGCCGGCCTCGTCATGCAGTAGCAGCATAGTGGTCACTAATGCGGAAAGCATACGGCGGCTACCATCATTGAGTGTGACATCATGCCAATGCGGCTCAATATGGGGCCATACGGCAAGAAACCCTTCCGAAAAGGCTTGTGCGAGCTCGCCGCGCATCGCAATCATTAACGCGTCAGGCAAGGTGTAATCATTACGCATCAACGCATGATATTGCTGCTCCAGGTGCGCGAGTATGGCCTGCTTGTCCTTGTCATTAAGCGCCACGACTTCATCGTCTTCAACCCCGGCGGTCAATAACACCGACAACCAAGTATCTGGGTCCATCGGCACAGGACAAATGTTGGCAGCCAGCAGCGCCCCTTCAACAAAACTGGCCGGCATGCCGTCCCAGTCATCAGAGAGTGTCATAAGTGTTGACATAAGGTTTCCTATTTTATGAATTCTGTTTGCGCACGCGCGTTATCGAGCGCTCTGGCTATCTCATCAGCGCGATTAAGGACGCGAATAACCTTAAAGCACGCGTCAGCCTGCGGATAATACTGACGCAAATACTTAAACCATTGCTTAATGCGGTTAGGGAAATACACCGCCTTGTCTCCTTGGCGCTCCTGTGCGCTATAGCGCACTAACAAGGCCAACACCGCAGGCCAATCCATGGGCTCAACATTGTCACGAATATGTTGACCCAAGTTGGGCATATTTAGCGCGCCACGGCAGACCATTAATGTGTCACAGCCTGTAAGTGCTTGGCACTTAAGCGCGTCATCCCGTCCCCAAATATCACCGTTTGCCGTTACAGGGATCGCAAACTGTTGGTTAATCTCCGCAATTAAATCCCAACGAATCGTCCCTGCCTTGTAACCGTCGCGCTTGGTACGGCCATGGACCACCAGCTCGTCGGCTCCCGCATCATTAACCGCTTGGGCAATGTCTAAATAGTCATCCAGATCATTGAATCCTAAACGCACTTTTGCACTCACCGTATGTTCAGGCGCGACGCTTTCACGCACCGCTTTCACCACCTCGTAGATATGCTCAGGCGTCTTTAATAACGCTGCGCCGCCGCGGTTGCCATTCACCGTTTTAGAGGGGCAACCAAAGTTAATGTCGATCCCTTGCGACCCTAACTGAATCGCGTGCTGCGCGTTACTGGCCATCGCATCAACATCTTGCCCCAGTAGTTGGACCCGAACCGGCGTCCCCGCATCGGTAAAGCCACCTTGATGTAACTCAGGGCAGAAGCGATAAAAGACTTTTTCCGGTAAACGCTGATCCACCACACGCACAAACTCAGTCACGCAGAGATCATAGTGATTAATCTCAGTCAGTAGCTTGCGCATTAAGGGATCAAGTACGCCTTCCATGGGGCCTAATACAATGCGTGGTGATTGATAATTCGTTTGACTCATGCCGTACCTTTACCGTTAAGGCGCGCTATTTTGCCAGCTTTTCCTCCAAATCGCAGCACACAAAAAAAGCCAGTCATCTTTTGACTGGCTTTCAAATAGTTAGCGAGTATCACTCACGCTTAGCCTTCTTGTTTGGCCGCCTTAACCATGGCTTCTAGCTGTGGATAGGGTAGATAGCCAGGTGCAACTTGATCGCCAATAATCATCGCTGGTGTACCACGCAACCCAAGCTCCATGAAGGCGCGGTAGTTGTCAGCTACCGCTTCTCCGGTTCGCTCTTTGCCCGCAAGCAGTGATTCGGTATCGGTTTTTTGCGCAATTTTCTCTAAAGAACGAGCATCATGCATACCGCGCTTTTTCATCAATAATTCATGAACCTGCGCAAAGGCCTCAGGTTTTTCCAGCCACACATTCATCGCATACACGGCAGAGTTGGTATCAAGCGATTCGATATTCTGCTGTTTTAGCGGCACGGCAATATTAATCACCTTCACATCGTCGTGGGCGGCAACCAGTTTCTGTAGCTCGTCTTCAAGCTTTTTACAGTATGGACAGTTGTAGTCCATAAAATTCACCACGGTGACTTCAGGCTTCTCTGCGCCAATCCAGCTGTGGGTGTCCGATTCAAACCAGTCTCGGCGCGCGGCGAGGTTTTGTTTTAATGTCTTTTGCTGCTCAACATATTTTTGCAAGCTTTGGTTAAGATTCGCAATCAGCGCAGGATTCGCTTCGAGCAAATCGACGATTTCATCCAGCTGTGTTTGCTCCGTATCAGATAGCGTATTAGCACTCACCGGAAAAGCCAGCATAAGAAGCACCAGCCAAGGTGCAAAAAAACGAGATAGGGACATTCGGTTTCCTTTTTTAACGTTTGTCGTCATCACAACATTCTTAACCATAGGCCAACCGGTGAGGTAAAGCCTGTTGTTATCGCGGTGATTTTTCCTTGCTCAACCACCATTACCGTCGGCGTCACTTTCACTGACAATCGACGTGAGAGTTGTCCATCTGGATCATTGACGACCGAAAAATCGTAACCATGATGAGCAAGGTATCCATTTACTTTTTTCGCTGAGCCCGAGCGTAACGCGATCGAGACCACCTGCGCATGATCACTCAACCAATCTACCGAGGGAGTCACAAAACGGCACACACCGCACCAACTCGCCCATACATAGATAAGCACGGGTTCGTGCTGCGACATGGCGAGCAAATCCTGTTGGCGGCCATCCAGCAAGCGGACCGTGTCCACAGGAAACTGACTGGTGTCGATATCACGGCTTCGCCACCAATCGACGGCAGTGCCAGATATCAGCACAAACACGATGAGCCAGCACACGTCACGCGCACCACGTTTGACCCGCTCACGCCACGACCGTTTCATTTTACTGCTCGTCATGGTGTTTTTGCCTGCTCAAGCGCGCTCATGACGGCCTTATCGGTCAAAATTACCGGCAGTGCAATGCCGTTTGGTGCACCTGGACCATAAACAATATTAAACGGCACACCATAGCGCTGGTGCTTTTGTAAATATTGCGTCACACGTTCACTGGGTCGGGTCCAGTCACCTTGCATTGCTACCACATTAGACGCGGTAATGGCATCATAAACGGGCGATTGCAATATCACACCCACTTTGTTGGCATGACAGGTAATACACCAATCCGCGGTGACATCGACAAACACCAGCTTGCCCTGGTCCACCGCTTGAGCGATCACAGCTTCGTCCAGCGCCACCCAATCCGGATCCGAGTTCATCGGCGTTGCCCAACGCTCTGCCGTCAAGGAGGCGCCAACAATCGCTAATACCATAACGGCCAATAGTCCAGCTGCGCCTTTAATCGCGGCAAGCTTACCAAGGGTACGATATGTCAGCCACACACTGGTAGCAAGCAACAGTGCCCCCACTGCGATAGCGCCAACAACGCCCAGATAAGGCATCCACAGCCAGAATAGCCACACCGTGGTAGCAACCAGCAAGAGCGCAAATACCCGTTTCACGTGATTCATCCACGGCCCTGGTTTGGGCAATGCGCGCGTCAGCCCCGGGAAAGCGGCAACCAGCAGCCACGGCAGCGCCATGCCAACGGCGAGTGCGGTAAAGATAAGCCACAACGTCGTCAACGACCCACCCAGCGCATATGCCACCGCAGTGCCTAAAAAAGGTGCCGAGCATGGCGTGGCCAGTAAGGTGGCAAATACCCCTTGGACAAAGTGACCGCTTGTTGTGTGGCCACCGCGTGTCGCAAGCCAAGTTTGCCAGCTTGATGGCAAATCAATACGCAGCACATCAAACAAGCTCAGCGCGAATAGCCAAATGACCAGCGTCATGACGCCGATAAAGATTGGACTTTGAAACTGGACGCCCCAACCCACGGCTTGCCCCGTTAGCTTTAATGTCATCAGCAGCCCAGCTATCGCCCAAAACGACACCAGAATACCGGCAGCAGAGGCCAGGAACTGGCTACGAACCGCCCGACGGGTGGCATTCGGGTTGGCGACAATGCTGTTAAGTTTGAGTCCAAGTACAGGGAGCACACAGGGCATCACGTTCAAAATCAGCCCCCCTAAGAGGGCAATGCCACCAATCACCCAAACAGATAATCCGGCTTGCGACGCGACACTTCCGGCACGCACTGTGGTGCTATGCTCAGCCAGAAGCTGCTCATCAATAACAGTGACTTGAATCGGTTTACCGGTCAGCTTGGGGGTTTCTATCCAATTGGTGACATCAAAGGTCGCGGTCAGGGTGTCGCCATCACGGTGGAGACTGGGTACACCAAAGGTGTCATCAATAACCGCCTCGCCATCCACCAGCATATCTGGCTGTTGCCAAGCTTGGTTACCGGTGACAGTGACGGCGAGCTGCTGCTTGTTAGCATCCCAGACCGCAGACTCAACCTGCACACTGGGTAGCGGCTTAGGCACCTGACTCATCGCTTGGTTGAACTGATACATCCGCTCACCATCAGCCTTTAGTGCGCTGGGCGTCACGTCGAGCGAGATGGGGTAGTCAGTGATCACGCACACACTGGTGCACGAGGACAAGCGCAAGGTGGCATCGAGCGACACCGGCTGTTGCCATGTATCAACCTTGAAGGTCAGTGGGAAAGTCACTTGCCCTTTGTAGCCCAACATGGTCAAGCCAAGTAACTCATGGCGCTCAGGTGCCGGCCAATGCCAGATAATATCATCCAAGTTTTGGCTATCGTTAATGATAAGCTCTGGGGCGACCCCGCCCTCGCCTGGCGAGCGCCAATAGGTTTTCCAATCGCCTTGTAAACGGACGGAAAGCAAGCCATCGAGGTGGTGAGTCTCTGGATTACCTTGACCAGTGAGCGCTAAACGCGCCTCAACGGGGGGGTGATCAGGGTTAGACAGCCAACCTGTATCGGGCGTATTTGCCAGTACAGAAGGGCTGAGTAACAGTAAACATAAAGACAAAAGCGGTAGTAAGACCAAAGCTTGCCATACGCTACTTGGTGTTACGCTGCGCCAATAGTGATTGATTCGAGTCATAAATCTGTTCCTTGTTGAAAATAAATACGCCATGGAAAGAAAAGGCGCTTTATTCTCGGAACACACAAAAGCAAAGATGCCGCCGTCGATACGTGGGTGGGTCATGCGTGGGTAATACCACCGCGAGGCTGACGGTTGCCATAACGGCAAGCAACACAATCAACCACCAAAGTGGAGAAGGCAGCCAATCTAGGGTCAGAACAGAAGGATGCATCAATTGCTCAGACAGCGAACATTTCTTGCCCACTGTATTGACCTCATCACCATGCTCTCCCAAGTTGCCAACTTGGCAGGCAGCTTGCGCCCCTGATTGCAGGCTAAGCTGATTTTGCAAGGCACACACTGCCAGAACCCATAACGCTATCGCGAGGGCCCAGCCAGCTTTAGAACGACGCGTGTACCTTTGCATTCCACCTCCTGTCGAGTTGGCACTCATTATGCCCCACGCTCGAAAATAAACAATGGGTTAGCCTTGATGCCAGGCAAACGGGAGGCTAACGGTTCGCATCCCTATCTTGGCCGCGTGGTGAGCTGAATATGATCTTCCCAGTCAATCACATCAATTTCATACACCACGCTGTCTTTGACCGAAATCCCCGCTTTGTGCATTGCCGCTTTTGATCCGGTGATCAGCGGGTGCCAATCAGGTAGCGGTTTATCTTCTGCCAACAAACGATAGGCACAAGTTTCTGGCAGCCAGTAAAACTCGTCGATTTTGTCGCGGGTAAGCTTCAAACAGGACTCTTCATACGAGAAACGATTAGGATAGTCTTTGCATGAGCAGGTTTTATCATCCAACAAACTGCAAGCAACGTTGGTATAGTAGAGTTCATCAGTTTCTTCATCGATCAACTTATGCAAACAACAACGGCCACAACCGTCGCATAACGACTCCCACTCCTCATCGCTCATTTGCGTTAAGGTTTTTTGTTGCCAAAAGGGCGTGCTCATGATGCTGGCTCTCTTTTTATAATAAAACCGCGCGGAGCGGCAAGACATTGCGCCGCTGTTATAACCATCATAGCGATAAAGTGCAAGCAGGCATTAGGATGGGTTGGAGAGTGTGCAGCCGAATGATAAAGTGCCCGCCCCTGCACATTGAGGAAGCCGACAATATGCCCACTGCATCGACATTTTCGTGCCGTCTAGGCTGTGGTGCCTGCTGCATCGCGCCTAGTATTTCATCTCCTATTCCGGGTATGCCTTACGGTAAACCTGCAGGCACTCGCTGTGTGCTGCTCGATGACAACAATTTATGCCAGCTTTTCGGTACGCCCGACCGTCCAGGCGTTTGCGCCGCATTTGACGCCGAACCAGATGTCTGTGGCGATCATTACCAACAAGCGCTCGACAACTTGATATATCTGGAAGCGGCGACATAAAAAAGCGCTAGCTCACTACAAGCTAGCGCTTTTATCATATTGGCTTGTTTTTACCGCAGTACTAGCCTTTCTGTATTATTGGCGCTTTTCTGCAGAATTAGCTTTGGATACCCACAATCAGCCAAGGCGCATTGGCTTGGGACAAGTCACGCTCAAGATGCCAGATATCAGTAATATCTTCTTCGACACCCTCCACACGGTCACAATAACGGCCGGTGAATTTTAAGCTTAACTGTGCGCGACGGCTGTCGTGATCAGCACGGACAATCTCTGCATCGACGTACATCACTTCGGTATGTTGCTCAGTACCTAAACGCGCGCGTTCTGCCGCTAAGTCGTTGTATAGCTCAGGCGTGACGTATTCTTGGATCTTTTCTAATTCATTGTGGTTCCATGCACCTTGCAAAATACGATAGTGCTCACGCGCACCACTTAAAAAACTTTGCATATCGAACTGTGGCGGAAAGTTAAACGGCACATCATTTTGCGTGTCGGCACCAAAACCACCTGTCGCAGCCCCGCTTGAGCCATCAGCCGCATGGTTTCGAAAGGCATTAGGTTGCTGATGATAATAACCTTTACTCTCACCCGCATAGGCTGGCCCTTGTGCTTGGGCACCCGCTTTCGCTTGCGTCAATCCGCGTAAAAACTTCAGTGCAAAGTAGGCAATCAGACCCATGATCAGGATGTCCATAAACTGGATCCCCTCAAAGGCGCCGCCAAAGAAGGCCGCGAGCAGGCCACCAGCAAGCAAGCCACCCAGCAGACCACCTGCGAGCCCTTTTTTGCCGCTTTTGGTGGTATTTTGCTTGAGCGTGTTAGTGTTTGTGGTGTTATTTTTTGGCGCTGGCGCCGTTTTGAAGCTTTTACCGAAGGACTTGCCGCCGCCAAAGCGCTTCGCTTCTGCATAAGGCGCTGTGACAACAAAGACAAACATCAAAGCTGCAACAGAGAATAATTTTTTCATGATCGCATCATCTGTGGTTTAAGACGCTTCTCATGCTAGAGTCTTTATCGATGAAGTCAATTAAAGGGGTAAAGAAATTGTTACCAAACATCACCTCTTCGCCGTTGTTTTTGCGCGTTAAGGAACCATTTGACGCCACTGCACTCCAAGCCATTATCTAACTTAAAGACACATACAGGCCCGAACCATGAATGATACACACAGCAAAGTCGTCGGTTACCTACTCTGGATCTTTGGTTTTCTTGGCTCACACCGCTTTTATTACGGTAAACCGGTGACCGGCACTATTTGGTTTTTTACTCTAGGGCTGTTTTTAATTGGTTGGATTGTCGATTTGTTCTTAATTCCGGCCATGGATAAAGAAGCCGACCTTCGTTTTCGTAGCGGTTCGACTGACTTTACCATTGCTTGGCTTTTGCTGACTTTTCTAGGGGTCTTAGGCATTCACCGTATGTATATGGGAAAGTGGATCACGGGGATTATCTACTTGTTTACGGGGGGCTTTTTCTTAGTCGGTATTCTCTACGACTTTTGGACCTTGAACGAGCAAGTCTCGATTAAAAACATGCAAACCTTTTCGTAATCATCGCTAATCCCCCGCTAACGTTATGACGGCGCAATCTTTAATGGGTTGCGCCCTCGCCTCGCATTGCTAGTATAACGCGCTGACCGCCTTGCTAAAATGGACCAATGCACTCATGAGCCAACAGTTTCAACTTTTGCGCGAGCGACGCTTTTTGCCTTATTTTATTACTCAGGCACTGGGCGCCTTTAACGACAACGTTTATAAAAACGTATTGGTGATTATGGTCGCGTTTGCCTCCGCAGATCAGCTCCCTATGGATGCCACCTTATTTATCAATGCGGCTGCCGGGCTGTTTATTCTTCCCTTTTTCTTGTTTTCAGCGTTTGCTGGTGAGCTTGCCGATAAACACGATAAAGCGAGGATTATTCGACGAGTAAAGTGGCTGGAAGTGCTGATTATGTCTTGTGCAGCCGTCGCACTGTATGTCCAAGCGTGGATCATCCTCTTGGCGCTCTTGTTTTTAATGGGCACTCAATCGGCCTTTTTCGGTCCGGTGAAATATGCGCTGTTACCGCAAACCTTGAGTGATAAAGAGCTGGTCTCTGGCAATGCGTTGGTGGAAACGGGGACATTTTTATCCATTCTGCTCGGGACATTATTAGCGGGCTTTATCGCCCATCATCCTGATTCCAATCTTATTGCGGGGATTGCGGTACTCGTCTTTGCTTTACTGGGGGTGCTCTCCGCTCATGCTATCCCCCCCGCGCCAGCAGGTAACCCCGGACTCAACTTACGCTACAAACCCGTATCACTGATGCGGCAAACCTTGCGCTTTGCGCGTAAAGATAAGGTAACCCTGCAAGCGATACTAGGCATAAGCTGGTTTTGGTTTTTAGGCGCAAGTTATCTCACACAATTTCCGAAATACACGGCACTGCTCGGGGGCGGTGAAACAGGTGTCTCGTTTTTATTGACGCTATTTTCGATTGGGATCGCGGTCGGCGCATTATTGTGCGACAAACTCTCTGGCCATCGTATCGAACCTGGGATTGTGCCATTGGGCAGCATCGGTTTAACGGTGTTTGGACTGCATCTATTTTTTGCTACTCCGGCCAACCCAACACCTCACGCCGATTTGCTCGCTTTTGTCACCGACCCGGCGTTAACTTGGGTGTTTATTGATCTGCTGATGATCGGCGTTTTTGGTGGCATATTTATTGTGCCCCTGTATAGCTTGATGCAACAACGCGCCGATAAAGCCGCACGTGCGCGTGTGATTGCCGCGAACAATATCTTTAATGCCTTGTTTATGGTAGCCAGTGCCATACTGGGGATCACCATGTTGGTGGTCGTTGAGCTCTCGATTGCTGAATTTTTCCTGTTGCTCACCTTACTCAATCTGGTGGTCGCGCTTTACGTCAGTAAGCTCGTGCCTATTTTTGCTCTACGCTTTTTTACCTGGATGATCACGCACACCTTATACCGAGTGACGCACAAAGATCTGCACCATATTCCCGACAAAGGGGGCGCACTGCTGATTTGTAATCATGTCAGTTACATGGATGCCCCTTTACTCGCGGGCGCCTGTCATCGCCCTATACGCTTTGTGATGTTTGAAGATTTATACAAGATCCCGGTTCTCCATTGGTTTTTCCGCACCTCAAAAGTGATCCCTATTAGTCATCGTGGCCGCACAATTCGTACCGCGATGAATGAGATCCAACGTGCGCTGGATAATGGCGAAGTCGTGCTCATTTTCCCTGAAGGACACCTTACTTATGATGGGGAGGTTGATCAGTTCCGCCGGGGTATGGACATGATATTGCAACGCTCACCGGTCCCCGTTGTGCCCCTTGCATTGCAAGGATTGTGGGGCAGTTACTTCAGCCGCCATGGCGGCAAAGCGATGTTAAAGCTTCCAAAACGGTTTTGGTCTAAGGTGACGGTTGCCGCCGGGCCAGCGGTTGAACCTGAGCAAGCAAATGCTGACTATTTGCGTGACGAAATGATTCGCCTCCAAGAAGATAACGCTTAACTCTTCATATAAGCTTGCGCCCATTGGGCCAAAGCGTGACGAGACGGTTTGATTTGGCCGTCTTGTTGCGTCTCAGGCCAACAAAGGTAATGTGCTGGGCGCTGATACGGCGCCAGTGAGGCACAATGCTCGGCCAATATTTGGGGCGAAAAAGGGCTCGCGCTCTGCACAATGGCTAGTGGGCGATGACCGAATTCGCGATCGACAATCGGGACAACCATCGCTTGCGTCACGCCTCTCAACCGCTGTAAATGCGCTTCGATCGCTTCAGGTTGAACATTCTCGCCGCCGCAAATAAATTGATTATCTAGACGTCCGACAATGCGTAGTACCGATACCGCCTGCTGGGCCTGCCAACGGCCGAGATCCCGCGACGCAAGGCCTTGCTCGGCATCTAAGCGGTGTAGCTGGCCCGCTTGCCAATATCCCAAAGCTAACGTCTCACCACGATGGATAATCTCACCATCGTCACGTATCTGCACATCACGATAAGGCAGCGGCGCGCCGACATCATCTTGACCATCGGCACGCTTTAACGTCACGGTTGATGCCGTTTCCGTCATACCATAGCCGCACCAGCAGGCAATGCCCATCGCTTCGGCGTCTTGGGTTAAAGCGGTGGGGATCGCCGCACCGCCTAATAATACATGGACCAAACGCCGTGGTTCGGCCTCGTCCTTCAATGCGGGCAAGACACGATAGAGCTGGGTTGGGACCAGTGATGCATGGGTCACCCGTTTTAACGCATTGACTAAGTGCTCGCCTCGACACGGATAAATGCCAAGCTCCCCCCCGGCTAACAACCAACGCCACACAATGGCAAGACCAGAGACGTGATAAAGCGGTAAAGAAAGCAACCAACGATCCGGCGTTTGAGAGGCACGGACGCCTGTAAACGGTAGCCGCTTTGTCAGACCGGCAGCACTGGCAAGATGCTGACGCGCGCCGTGTACCACCGCTTTGGGCGCGCCAGTCGATCCTGACGTCAAGGTAAGGGTTAACGGCATGTCGATATGCCAAGGCGCCATATTGCGTGCCGATTGCGCGTCAGGCACCGATTGGTGAGTGTGGGCCCATTGAAAAGGACCTAGATTATCGAGCACTGCCGTTTGTACATCCGCACTTAATGCCTGATTTAACACCAAGGTTTGTTTACCGGCTTGCCAAGCAGCCAACAAGGTGACCACCAAAGACTGCAGGGCATCGTGGCTATTTAATACCACCACTGGCGCATCATTGAACGTCCGATGCTGGGCATCGACTAAAGCACGCAACGCCTGCCATGTGAGGGGGGTCTCGCTATCTATCGCGATGGCATCAGGCGCGTCAGCCGCCCAGTAACGCCACGGCCAGGTGTTAAAAGCAAAGCATGGCGACGTCACAAGGTATTGACCCAAATTAACGGCTGGTCATCGAGTGGAATCAAAGGCTGATTGGCGCCAGGCCAGGTTCGATCCAGCTGTTGTTCAAACACGCACAAAGTATCGAGCCCAGGCACAACATTCGGGGTGAGCGAGCTGGCAACGCGCGATAATTGCGTCAGTCCCAAGCTGGTTTCAAGTGATGAGCTAATAACGGCTATTTTACCGAGTGCGTGTGCGCGTGTAACGGATTGATTCACCTGCGCGAAATCACCCATCATTGTTGGTTTGATCACCCAAGTCCTTACATGATCACTTTCTTTTAACCCTGTGTCGTCGCTATCTCGCAAGGTTTCATCCCATGCTAATGGCACCCCTAATGCCTCTGCTTGAGCAAGAGACTGATAAGGATCACAACAGGGCTCTTCAATCCAGCTTATTCGCGCTTGATGCGCCTGACTCAGACCACACCAAAAGGCCGCAAGTTGTTCAGGCCGCCAACGACGATTGGCATCAAGACGCAACCTAAGGTGAGGAATGGCATCGAGCAACGTGGTCACCATTAAGCGATCACGCGCCACTTCATACTCACCCACTTTAACTTTGGCTTCATCGGATGGATCATCCGAGTGCGGGCCACCCGACACATGTCCCAGTGCGGCGAATAGCGCGTCCGGATCGCCGGTACACACGGGCACCGTCTGAAACGAGGACGGGGTCGGCAAGCGTTGATCCAATTCCGCTTGGGCAATGCTTAACCCCCATGCAACCGAAGGTGGCAATTGGGGCATGGCGATATTACGGTGATCACACCAAACAGCAGTCGCGGCAATCAGAGCGTGCCGTGCTTCGGCGAAGGTTTCCTGACTAAATCCAGGCAAAGGGGCAATTTCGCCCCACCCGCGTTGTGCGCCTTCGCTTAATTCCACCACCAAGCCTTCACGCTGGGTTAAACGCTGGTCACGTAAAAATAGACCGGCAGTGACCGGCAAGGTGTATTGATATATCCGTGCCTGTCTCATAAAGACCTCTATGGGTTGCGTGGGAAACGATCAAACTCTGGCCGACGTTTCTCGTTAAAGGCATTTCGCCCTTCTTGCCCTTCGTCGGTCATGTAAAACATCATGGTGGCGTTGCCGGCTAATTCTTGAAGCCCTGCTTGACCATCGCAATCGGCATTGAGTGCCGCTTTTAAACACCGCAATGCCATTGGGCTATGCTGCAGCACCTCGCGACACCAGCGTACGGTCTCTCGCTCGAGCTCGTCCAAGGGCACCACTGTATTGACCAGTCCCATGTCCAACGCTTCTTGCGCATTGTAAAAACGGCAAAGGAACCAGATTTCACGCGCTTTTTTCTGCCCCACAATCCGCGCCATATAAGAGGCCCCCCAGCCGCCGTCGAAACTGCCTACTTTGGGGCCTGTTTGACCAAATTGGGCGTTATCGGCCGCAATGGTTAGATCACACATCATATGCAGAACATGACCACCACCGACAGCATAACCGGCAACCGCGGCAATCACAGGTTTGGGACAGGTGCGGATCTGACGCTGGAAGTCGAGCACATTCAGGTGATGAGTGCCTTCGTCGTCTTGATAGCCGCCATAATCACCACGTACCGATTGATCGCCCCCAGAACAAAATGCTTTTTCGCCTAAACCGGTCAGAATGATCACGCCTACTCGGCTGTCATAGCGCGCATCAGCGAGCGCTTGCATCATTTCTTTAACGGTTTGCGGACGAAACGCATTACGAACCTGAGGGCGGTTAATGGTGATACGCGCAATACCATCGGCGGATTTGTGATACAAAATATCGCTAAACGTTAGCTCAGTCGGCATCCAGTCAATGGGTGCATACAGTTCTTGTTCGGTCATTCCCGGCGTTACAGCCATGGCTTTCCCCTTAATTGGTTGATGGGGTACAAGGCCCCGAAAATTGGAAGATAAAAATCGTTACGCTGATAACCGGTCGTTATCTGATAGCACCTGCACAAACGACGACGGATTGGCCCAATGACAATTATGTCCCGCCCCTTTTATCAAAGTGAAGGGGATCCCGGTTGTGCGCTGTAGCGAGTGGGCCAACGAGATAAACTTAGGATCTTGCTCCCCACAAAGGTAGTCAATCGACAACCCTTGTCGCAACGCATCACCTAATGCGGGACGCAGATCAGCTTGCCGACCGAGCGATGTGGCATCGAGCATAGCGGCAATCGCGGGCCCATGGTTGTCACCACGCACTGTCATCAGTTTGGCGCGCTGCGTCGCATCAAGGGATTGAAACACCGATTGCTGATACCAATCGTTTAATACCATCGAGAGCGGCTCATGCGTAAAGCGCTGAGCCCAGGCTTGATCGTGGGCCAACCGTTGATGACGTTCATGGCGATGCAGTAAACCAGGGTGTCCCGCTTCGAGGAATACGCCCTGCCAACGAGCTGGATACGCGGTGGCTAAATGCATCGCGATGCGCGCACCAAGCGAATACCCCACTAAATACGCTGGCTGATTCCCCCACACCTGGTCACAGGTCTGGCGCACCGCGTCGACAGTAGTGGTAAAATCAACGCTTGGACAATCAACACTGTCACCATGGCCGGGTAAATCAAGACAGAGCCAGTGACAAGCTTTTAAGCGCGAGGTAACACCTTGCCAATCTTGTTGACTCCCCAGCAAACCGTGCAAAAAAACCACCTTGGGACCGTCCACCTTGCCCCCCTGCTGATACCCCAGCATCACCCCTCCTGCGCTGCCATATTGGCAAGTTGCTCTGTTAAGATTTTCCCCGCTTCACCCGCGGGCGTCACCACTTCAATCACATCAGTCCCTGGTGTATTAAACGCTTGGACGAGCGCAGCAGCGAGATCAGATTCGCAGGTTGGTTGTTGATAGTTCAAGGAAAACTGCGCGGCAACCTGCTCAAAGCGCAGACCGTGCGGCATGCGATAATAGGCGTCACAAAGCTGCGGATCGACTGGCAAGGAATCAAAAATGCCGCCGCCATTGTTATTGAGGATAAGCATGGCTGCCGGGGCAGCCGTCTCACGCCATAGCGCAAGACTATTAAGATCGTAAAGCGCGCTCGTGTCGCCAAGCACCACCAGCATCGGCTGACGTCGGCATCGCTGAACGCCTGCAGCGCAGGCAAATAGCCCGTCAATGCCTGACGCACCGCGATTGGCAAACACCGGATAGGCGCCAAGTTGCGACCAAATATCCGCCAAACGAATCGCTAGGCTGTTGCCGATAAAAATATCGACGTGCTCGGGAAGCATCGTGGGTAATTGTTGAAATAAGCGGTGCTCTGACAGCAATGAGGGAGAAAGTCTGTCAGTCGCTTTCTCCATCTGTGCTCGCGCCTCATTCGTCAATGTTTGTTGCCAAACAAGGGGCGAGTCCGCCGACGAGGTGAGCCCTTCAGACGTTGAGCACGCCGCACTCACCTGGTCAGTCAGTGCATCAAGCCATAACGACCAGTGGCGCTTGTCGACAACGCACTGTTCAACCGCCCGATGATGAGGGTCAAGTGGCTGCGCGCTATCCGTCACCAACCAATATTGCGCCGAGGTTTGCGCCAACCATTGTCCCAAGCGTTTTGACACTAAACGCCCGCCGAGCTGGATCACCCATTGCGCCTGAGACAACTGCGCCTGCAAGTTGGGATGGTTTAACCAAAGATCGTAGCCAGGTGCCGTGCTCGTGATGCCCGATTGCGGGTCGGCTAATACCACCGCATTCAGCGCTGTGGCTAAGCGGTTAACCGATGCTGATAATCCGTGCGGCAGCGCACCCGCCACAATCACCGTTTTTACGGGGCGATCGGATGGCAAACTGGGCGGGAGGCTATCTCGCTCTATCGGCGTAGAAAACCGTCCATGATGGCGCGTATAGCTTTGTTGGCTTTGATACCAGTTAGCAATCGGCGCACGGATCTCAGCCTCAAGCGCTGCATCTCGTTCGCCATAGAATGGCTCTCGAAACGGGCAATTAATATGCACACTGCCACCACGTGCCGCTTGATGGGCAAGCACCTGATCCACCTTGGTCAATAAAGCACTCAGTGGCATCCCCGCGTCTGGCGTAGGTAAATCCAGTTGGGCAGTAACATGGGACGAAAACAGATCGCGCTGCACAATCGCTTGGTTCGCCCCGCAATCGACCAATTCAAACGGACGATCTGCAGACAGAATAATTAATGGCTCACCGGTTAACCCGCTCTCGACTACCGCAGGCAAACAATTCGCCACCGCGGTTCCGGAAGTGACAATCACTGCCACCGGTGCCTGTCCGGCTTTGGCTAAGCCTAAGGCAAGATAACCAAGACCACGTTCATCAAAGTGACAATGTAAGGTCACCGGACGCTGAGGGTGCTGACTTTGTTTCACGGCGGCCAGTGTGAGCGGCGTCGATCGCGATCCTGGGGCAATACAAATATGTTTGACGCCCAAGCGCGATAACTCGTCGATAAGGGTTTCGGCCCATATATGCGTGAGTGTCAGCGACATTAACACACTCCAACAATGGCGTCGTCGTGCTCGTGAGCATGACGATAAGGGAGACACTGACGCATGGTCGTCAGTTTGTTATCTAACTCATGCCACTCAGCCTCAGGATCAGAGCCGGGAACAATTCCTGCCCCCGCAAATAAATCCACCGTATTATCGGTCAATTGCGCGCTTCGGATCGCCACACAAAATTGGCTTTCACGTTGTGAAATATAGCCCACGGCTCCACTGTAACGACCGCGTGTGATCCCTTGTTCGGCGAGAAACGCGCGGGCCGTATCACGAGGAAGTCCCGCCACCGCAGCAGTCGGTTGAAGCGCGCCCAAGATCACACTGTCATCGACACCAGGACCAACGATGGCACTAATACGACGACGCAAATGCTGAAGATGACGGAGCACAATCAAATGGGGTTCAGGATCAACGGTAATCGTTAACGAATGACGCCGTAAGCCGGCAAAAATATCATCAACGACCAACTGATTCTCATGAACGTTTTTACTGTCGTTTAGCAACCACTCACCGAGATGATGATCTTCACTAAAGCTCGCGCCGCGACGTACGGTGCCCGCGACCGCTTCTGTGGTCACGCGACAATCTCGACGCCGATAGAGTCGCTCTGGGGTCGACCCGACAAAAGCATCGTCCGGTCCCGTTGCGAACAGAAAATGGAAACTCTCGCTGTTATGTTGTTGGCTGTGGCTAAGAAGCTGTCCACCGCTCACCGTCCCGTCCAAGGTTAAACGGGTTTGCCGCGCAAGCACCACTTTTTTCAGCTCAGTGTGGGCCATGTTTGACAATGCACGCGTCACCGAGTGACACCATTGATGATGGTTTGGGGTATGTACTTCTTGACGGATCCGTCCAGCCATCGGCGCGAGGGGGCGGCCTTGCCAGATAATTTGGCTGAGAATAGCTTGGCTGTCGGTTTCAGCGATAAGATTGACACAAAGCTGCCACTGCTTATCGCGACGAATAAGCTCCACCACGGGAAGAAAGAAATCACCACTGCCTGGTGTATCATCAAACGCAACGCATCCCCAGATTCGCTGCTCGGGTAATAAGCTAACCTGCGCCTGCTGAATTTGCGTAAACTGACGACAAGCGCCCAGTACTAGCACCTCTTCCCGGCCATCACGCGACTGCCAATAGCTTTTCGGGTAGACAGGCTGGGCGTCTAGCCACGCAATCGGTGATAAATCTCCTGGCCAAGTAAAATCGGTTTGCAACTGTGTTGGCGCTTGACTGATCGCCAACTGGCTTTGCAAGTGATTGGCCGCTTGAATCAAGGTAGTCACGACATCCTCCAACCGCCTAGGCGGCAGTCCTATTCGCAAGTCTGTACCTGCTGCTATTTATGTAGCACGTTATTCTTGCTTGTCAGTCTAACCTGTCAGGGCATAAGACAAATATGCGCTAGATCAGTCTTCGGTTAAAATTGGCTGATTTTTTGCCGACACAAGCGAAACAGCACTCGATTCAACCAATGCTTATCAAATCGATCAACCATCTTTCGAAGAGGGTGAGAAATAGTGTAAGTTACTTAAAAAGCCTAATAACAATTTTCACCTTTGATTGACAGGAAGGGTAATGCAACCAATCGGTATGTCCGCCAAGCTGGATAATGTCTGTTATGACATTCGCGGCCCAGTGATGAAAGAAGCCAAACGGCTAGAAGAGGAAGGCCACCGGATTTTAAAGCTCAATATCGGCAATCCTGCGCCGTTTGGTTTTGATGCCCCAGACGAAATCCTGGTCGATGTGATTCGGAATTTGCCGACCTCGCAAGGATATTGTGATTCGAAAGGCCTTTATTCAGCCCGAAAAGCCGTTGTACAGCACTACCAAAAGCGCGGCTTGATGGATCTGGATGTCGAAGATGTCTACCTGGGCAATGGCGCCTCCGAACTGATCGTCATGGCCATGCAAGCGTTACTGAATAATGGCGATGAGCTACTCGTGCCCTCGCCGGATTATCCACTTTGGACAGCCGCAGCATCGTTATCAGGCGGTAATCCAGTCCACTATCTGTGTGATGAGGAGTCTGATTGGTATCCAGATTTAGACGATATCAAGCGCAAAATTACGCCAAAGACTCGCGGACTGGTGTTGATTAACCCCAATAACCCGACCGGCGCCGTCTATAGCCGTGACTTTTTGTTGCAGGTTGTCGAGCTGGCCCGCCAGCATAATTTGATCATTTTTGCCGACGAGATTTACGATAAAATTCTCTATGACGGGGCGCAGCATTATTCTATCGCTACCCTCGCTCCCGATGTGCTTTGTTTGACCTTTAACGGTTTGTCTAAAGCGTATCGAGTCTGTGGTTTTCGTGCCGGTTGGATGCTCGTGACCGGGCCCAAACAGCATGCGCGTGGTTATATCGATGGGCTTGAAATGCTGGCGTCGATGCGCCTGTGTGCCAACGTACCGATGCAGCATGCAATTCAAACTGCGCTCGGCGGCTATCAAAGCATTAACGAATTGATCCTGCCGGGCGGTCGATTACTGGAGCAGCGCGACAAAGCCTATGAGCTGATCAATCAGATCCCTGGTGTCAGTTGTAAAAAACCCAAGGGAGCATTGTATTTGTTTCCTAAAATCGACACCAAGCGCTACAGCATCCATAACGACGAAAAGCTGATGCTCGACTTTTTGTTGCAAGAAAAAGTCCTCATGGTGCACGGCACCGGCTTTAACTGGCAACAGCCGGACCATTTCCGGTTAGTCACGCTCCCGCGGGTGGATGATTTGGAAATGGCAATCAGTCGTTTTGAGCGTTTTCTCTGCGGTTATAGCCAAGCCACCTAACGGCTTGATCGACCTTGCGTTTATTATCAAGCAGCGGTAAAACGCTGCTTGATTCCGTTATTAAACAGTGACCATCATGTCTCGATACTGCTCATCTTGCCATAAAGCGAAAGCCATTTGCGTATGCGATGCCATTACACCAATCACCAATACAATCCCGGTGATTATCTTGCAGCATCCCGATGAAGTCTCGCACCCGAAAAACAGTGCTTGTTTACTCGCGTTAGCATTAGAGCATTGTGAGCGTTGGATAGGAGAAGATTTTAGCGAGCACCGCGCGCTGAATGAAAGGCTCGCACGGTCCCAGCGCCGCTACGCAGTGTTATATCCGGGCGAGCATGCTATCGCTCTATCATCGCTGACCAAGCCATTAGCATCAGCCAAAGAAAGCGGCCGCGAGATACCATGGGGGATCATATTACTCGACGGAACATGGAAAAAAGCTTACAAACTGTATCAGTTATCAAAGAATCTCCATGATTTACCCACAGTCAAGATTACCACCATGCCACCGAGCCAATACACCATCCGCAAAAGTAGTAAGCTAGGGGCCCTTTCGACCCTTGAGGCCGGATTTGCTGCACTGAGTGAGTTAAGTGGTGATCGTGAACATTATCAGCCCTTACTCACAAGCTTTGAGGCGATGATCGAACGCCAGCTTGCCTTTATGCCGGTATCATCCAATCATCCCCGTCCTAGCGAATAGCGTACAAAGGACCGTTGCTCGCGGCGGTAAACATGGTGCTGTGTAGCTTCTGGGCAAAACTGTCTGTCATCGACGATAAGTAATCGGCAATCACGCGCATGCCCGACTCCCCTGCGGTTTGTGCTGTTAACCAATCTTGTCGATAGTCTTTAGGCAACAGGCGCTCGGGATCAGAGGCAAAAGCGTCAAACAACTCCATCACCAATTGCTGACCTTTATACTCAACCACCTGAAGCTCAGGCTGCTTCACTACAAATTCACTGACAAATCGCTTCAGTACCTCCAGCACGCCAGCCATCACCTCGGTTAGATAGGCGTTCCAGGCTAACAAAGGAGACGTAAAGCGGTAGGTACCATCTTGAACCGTCGGGGCCACCTCGACGGAGGTTAATAAGGTGTTGACCAAGGCCCCGATCGCATCTTTGCGCTCATACGGAGGACCGAACATTTGTTCGCTCAGTTCACCAATATTGGCTTCTAACCAAGGATCGCCGCATTCAGCGATATAACTTGCCACGGCCTCTTGCCACTGCTCACGGGTGACCAATCCCATCACAATTGCATCTTCTAGATCATGGACGCCATAAGCGATGTCATCCGCTAACTCCATAATGGAGCAATCCAACGACTTATAACGCGTCTTGCGATGCTGGTCAGCAGGCGTGTTGTCTCTGAACGTCAAAAATAACGCCCGATCGGCGGCACTGAACGGCTCAAGTACCCAGTTTCGGCGTACACTGTCATGATCATAAATACCTTTAGCAGGTTGCCAATCACGCGCTTTGAGATGACGAAAGTCGCTGACAGGCGTTGGCTGTGAACCATTGTGTGCGGCGCTGATAAACGCGGGGTATTTCATTACGCCCAGCAAAGTGCGACGCGCCAAGTTCATGCCATGATGTTGGGTATAAGGTTCAAGCAGCGTCACGATCCGAAATGTCTGGGCATTGCCTTCGAAGCCACCGTCGTTTCGCATCATATAATTTAATGCCACTTCACCACCGTGCCCGTATGGCGGGTGGCCAATGTCATGGGCAAGACATAAGCTTTCCATCAGCCCAGTAGACGGTAAAAGTGGCCGAAACTCAGGCTGTCTTTCTTTAAKCTGCGCAACAATGCCGGTGCCAATTTGTGACACCTCGAGCGAGTGGGTTAAACGGGTGCGATAAAAGTCGCTATGCTCAGCCCCCAACACCTGTGTTTTGGCTTGTAAGCGACGAAATGCGGCTGAATGTAAAATACGCGCACGGTCACGCTGATAAACGGTACGCTTATCGTGACGGCGCTTCTTGTTCTCATTGCTCATCTGGCGTGTTTGCCAGGTATCTGGTAGTTCAAAATCCATCGTCACTGATCTCATCCAGCGATAAGGTGAAGCTATCCACGAAGGTGGCCATAAAATAATCGGTGGCTGGAGAACGACGCTTTTCTAGTGATGCTTCAAGTCGCTTCTTGGCTTGCTCAAATTCATGGTTACCGGCGGCGATTTCTTCCAAACACTTTAAGTAAGCACATAAAATATCCGCTTGTTTCACCAACAAATAATCATCTGGATCAATATGGTCTGAATCAATTAACCCGCTGTATTCATCCTGCAGCTCTGGCGGCAGCATGGCGATCAACTTTTTCTCCGCCATTTTCTCGATTTTTTTATATTCAGCGGCAATCGACGGATTAAAGTATTTGACCGGGGTGGGTAAATCGCCTGTGATGACTTCGCTACAGTCATGAAACATCGCCAGTACCGCAATACGTTCTGGCTGGTACTGCCCTTCAAAACGTTTATTGTGAATAAGCGCTAAGGCGTGGGCGACAAACGCGACTTGTAAACTGTGTTCAGAGATATTTTCGACGGAAACATTGCGCATCAAAGGCCAACGGTAAATAAGCTTCATCCGGGCAAGATGAGCAAAAAAGTGACTTTGTTTGTGAGTCATTGCGTCCTGCTACTTTCCTACAACCAGATTTCATTGTGTGCATTCCGGCCGGCAGACACAAGGATTATTCGCGCAAAGACGGTGACGCCTTTGCGCTGAACTCTCCATCACTATGACGACACGTTAATCCGGTCGCGGTTTTTCTCCAGTGTCGATGCGCCAATGCCTTTTACTTCGACTAAATCGTCTGGTGAGGCGAACTTTCCGTGTTTCTGGCGATAGTCGACGATGGCTTTCGCTTTGGCAGGGCCAATACCGCGGAGCTGCTCTGAGAGGATTTGTACACTGGCAGTGTTAATATCCACCGAGCGCGTCTCAACCTGTTCAGAGGACTGAGACGCATCTTGACTGGCGCTTAGCACAGTGGGTGCAGTCACTAGTGCCAACACAAATAGAATACTGGATAGTAGGTGTTTCATTTTTGATCTCCATGTCATCAATATCGCCGACACGGTAAATCACTGCTTGCGCCTTTTCATGTCCCCGCAAACAGAAAAACGACGCAGGACAAAATCCTAGCGTCGTTTTTCTATTTTCACACAAACGAATGCGAGAGACGTCTAACTCTCTGCGATCCTGTTAAGCGCTCACGCTGAGCGCTTTCTCGCGTTTAAACGCTCACTGCACTCGCTTATTGTTGTGCGTCAACCTCTGCATAAGTCACATCCACTTGCTCACGCAGCGCTTCGAGTGTGGCAGACAAAGACATATTGCTCATCGCACGTGCAACGCGATCGGCCATTTGGCTTTGTGGGCTAATGTCTGGCATCGCAGGGTTAATCACGTTATCCAGCGCAACCACCACAATATCGCCCTGACGGTTCTGCGTCACCCCATAACTTGCGCCTGTATCGTTAGGCTGAGGCAACGAGAAAGCGAGCTCCGACACCGCTTGCTGCTGAGAAACACGATTGATCACTTGCGCATCACTGAACACATAATCACCCTGATCTAGCGTACCGGTCTGCTCAAGTTGCGCGACCAATTGGTCCGCTTTTTCTTGCGCCTGCTGACGGCCTTTTTCTGCCGCGAGCGTCGCCTGCACCTGGTCTTTTACTTCGGCAAAACTCAATTGCTTTTCAGGCTTCACATCGTCGAGACGCACTACAATCGCGTGCTCACCTGACAGCTCAATCAGCTCAGAGTTAAGGCCATTTTCACGCACATCATAGCTATCAAGCGCTTGCTGAATTTGAGGGCGCGCCATTAAGCCTTGGGCATTATCGAGCGCAAAGTAATCCGTAAACTGCACCTTCGCATTCACCGCCTCTGCGGCTGGCTCAAGGCCATTCGCCTCTTCAAACGCCACTTCAGCCAGTTGCGTTGACTGTGCATAGAAACGATCCGCCGCTTGCTCTTGTTGCAGAGCAAGACGAATGTCGTCTTTTACGTCAGACAATGGCGTAACATCGGCTGGGTCAATGTCATCTAAGCGAATGATATGATAGCCGAAATCAGATTTAACTAAGCCACTAATATCGCCTTTTTGCGCCAGTGCGTAAGCGGCTTTTTCAAACGCAGGATCCATCACACCGGGTTCAATCCAATCCAATGATCCGTTTTGCTCGGCACTAAAGGTGTCATCAGAAACTTCCTTGACCAAGGTCGCAAACGCTTCACCTTGATTGAGGCGATCTAACGCTTGTTGAGCACGAGCTTTGGCGTCGTCTCCTGTTCCTTCAATTAAGATGTGGCTAACCTTACGGCGCTCTTGTGAGCCATACTGAGACTGGTTGTCTTGGTAGTAAGTGGCGATGTCTTCATCCGTGACTTGAATGTCACTGGCTAGCCCTTCACCGGTTAATTCCACATACGCAACTTTCACCATACGTGGCTGAATATAATCATCACGATTCGCTTGGTAATAGGCTTCCAGCTCCTCATCCGTTAACGACACCTGGTTGGCAAAGTCCTCAACTGGCAAGGTTAAAGTGCGCACTTCACGGCTCTGTGCTTCGAGACGGTATAAGCTTTCCAGTTCGCTAGGTAATACGAATGCGGTTGTTTGTAAGCCATTGACCAACTGCTGGCGCATTAAATCTGTGCGCATATAGTTAGCAAATTCATCTGCACTCATACCGGTTTGACGCAATGCCGCTTGATAACGCTCGTTATTAAACTGACCCGCCTGACGGAATTGAGGCATGGCACGGATCGCCGCTTTCACTTGTGCGTCACTGACGCGTAATCCTAATTCACTGGCTTCGTGCTCTAAAAGCAAGTCATTCACCATACGATCAAGAATATTTTGGCGAAAACGTTTTACGTATTCGGGGTTACCGAGAAGCTGATTGAATTGCTCGCCCGCTTGTTGCTGCATACGTGCACGCTCATTTTGATACGCGCGATCCAGTTCCGCTCGGCTAATTTCTTTATCACCGACGGTTGCAGCAGGCGGTGTGGATCCACCGGCCAGATAACTACCGACACCGGCAAAAGCAAAGGAAAAGATAATAAGGCTTAAAATGATCTTAACCGGAAGACTATTGGTGCCTTCGCGTATACGTTCCATCATAACGGGCCGGTACTCCAACTGGTTTGGACTGGTTGTTTTTCAACTAAAAAGGCGCATCTTTTGATGCGCCTTTACGCTCTTGTGCACCGAATTATACGCGGTTGTTAGTGGCTTTGCAGCTCCAACACCCTGTCAAACGCGAATAATTCGGCACGACCTCACGTGATAATTACTCGTTTACCGCGTCTTTTAACGCTTTACCGGCTTTAAAGCCCGGTACTTTTGCAGCGGCAATGTCAATTTCAGCACCGGTTTGCGGGTTACGTCCCTTACGTGCGGCACGTTCGCGCACTGAAAAGGTACCAAAACCGACGAGTGCGACTTGATCACCTGACTTGAGTGTGTCAGAGACAGAGTCTACGAACGCATCCAGTGCTCGCCCCGCCGAGGCTTTAGAAATATCAGCACTCTCTGCAATATGATCAATCAGTTCCGACTTATTCACTTTTTCATCCCCTTAAATAACTTCTCCGCAAATCCTATGCGCATTGCGGTTTCAATAACAGACGCTTTGTCGACGCAAGACGTTGTAAGCAACTGCCTGCCCCATGCAGACAGTACGCCAGAGCAACGTTAGCGAGCAAAAAAAACGCTGACAAGCCTTTTGCGGTCTGTCAGCGTTTTACGTTGCTTAATTTTGCTGCATGTCACTCTTTTCAGCGTCAACCAGCTCAATCCCAAGCGGATTATTCACTAATGCAATGGTTAACACGTCATCAATCCATCGTACTGGATGAATCGATAATTCTTCTTTCACATTGGCTGGAATGTCTTCCAAGTCACGCTCATTTTCTTTTGGAATCACCACCGTTTTGATCCCACCGCGCCGTGCCGCTAGCAGCTTCTCTTTCAATCCACCAATCGGAAGCACTTCGCCGCGCAGCGTGATTTCGCCAGTCATCGCTACGTCGGAGCGCACTGAGTTACCCGTGAGGCTTGAGACCAAAGCTGTACACATCGCGATGCCCGCGCTGGGGCCGTCTTTCGGTGTCGCACCTTCTGGAACGTGCACATGGATGTCACGCTTTTCATAGAAGTCGCTATTAATCCCCAACTTATCGGCTCGGCTACGCACCACTGTCATGGCCGCTTGCACCGATTCTTGCATCACATCACCCAATGAGCCGGTATGTGTCAGTTTACCTTTACCAGGCATGGACTCGGTTTCAATCGTTAACAGATCACCGCCCACTTCGGTCCAAGCGAGACCGGTAACTTGACCGATACGATTTTGCTCATCGGCTTTACCATAATCGAAGCGACGCACACCCAAATAGTCGGATAGATTGTCATTGGTTACCGTGACTTGCGTTAGGTCTTTATCGAGCAAAATTTCTTTAACCGTTTTACGGCACAGCTTAGAAATTTCACGCTCTAGATTACGCACGCCCGCTTCACGAGTGTAGTAACGAATAATGCCGATAATCGCCGAGTCTTCGATAGTGATCTCGTGCGGCTTCAAACCATTCCGTGAAACTTGTTTATCCACTAAATGACGCTTGGCAATATTCAGTTTTTCATCTTCGGTGTAACCCGATAAACGAATCACTTCCATCCGATCCAACAATGGGCCAGGGATATTCATCGAGTTCGATGTTGCTACAAACATTACATCAGAAAGGTCATAGTCCACTTCTAAGTAATGATCGTTGAAGGCGTTATTTTGTTCGGGATCCAACACTTCTAACAACGCAGAGGAAGGGTCGCCACGCATGTCAGAGGAGACTTTATCAATCTCATCCAACAAAAATAGTGGGTTACGCACGCCAACTTTTGACATTTTCTGGATCAATTTACCGGGCAACGAACCGATGTAGGTACGACGATGACCTCGGATTTCCGCTTCATCGCGAACCCCGCCCAGTGCCATACGGGTATATTTACGTCCCGTTGCCCGAGCGATAGATTGCCCCAAAGACGTTTTACCGACACCCGGAGGGCCGACTAAACAAAGAATCGGACCTTTTAGTTTTTTCATCCGGTTTTGAACCGCGAGATACTCCAAAATCCGGTCTTTGACACGCTCAAGGCCGTAATGATCGGCATTCAATACTTCTTCAGCGCGCGCTAAATCTTTCTTCACTTTCGAGCGTTTCGCCCAAGGTACGCTGATCATCCAGTCAATATAACTGCGTACCACTGTGGCTTCGGCAGACATCGGCGACATCATTTTAAGCTTTTGCAGTTCTTGCTCGGTTTTTTCCCGTGCTTCCTGCGGCATTTTTGATTCTTCGATTTTCTGCTTTAGCGTTTCAAACTCATCCGGCGCATCGTCTAGCTCACCCAGTTCTTTCTGGATGGCTTTCATTTGCTCGTTGAGATAATACTCGCGCTGGCTTTTTTCCATCTGTTTTTTGACGCGACCACGGATCCGCTTTTCGACTTGCAGCAAGTCAATCTCAGATTCCATCATCGTCATCAGATATTCTAGACGCTCGGAAATATCAACAAGCTCAAGAACTTGTTGCTTATCTTCAAGCTTAAGCGGCATATGGGCCGCAATGGTATCGGCGAGACGGGCCGCCTCTTCAATCCCATTTAGCGACGTCAGTACTTCCGGCGGAATCTTTTTATTGAGCTTAATAAAGCCTTCAAACTGGCTGATCGCCGTCCGTACCAGGACTTCTTGCTCGCGCTCATCCAAACTTGGCGTGGTCAGATAATCAGCTTGCGCGGTGAAGAAATCGTCTTCACTAAACTGGTCAATACTTGCACGCTGCATCCCTTCGACCAGAACTTTTACCGTTCCATCTGGAAGTTTAAGAAGCTGTAGGATGGTTGCTACCGTACCAACGGTATATAAATCTGAGATACTTGGGTCATCGGTTGCCGCATCTTTTTGCGCCACCAATAGAATCTGCTTATCGTTGTCCATCGCCGCTTCAAGGCAGCGTATCGACTTTTCCCTTCCCACAAAGAGCGGGATCACCATGTGAGGATAAACCACCACATCCCGAAGTGGCAGCACCGGAATGTCAATGCGCTCGGAACGCTCCAAGTTCATATGCTTCTCTCTTCCGTTCAATCTGATTAAGAGTATATGGGGTCTGTTGGACAGGTTTCAACGGCTCAACCGTCAGAAAATAAAAAAGGGAGTGATAACTCCCTTTTTTCTTTATCGCTGATAAAACAAGTGAAAGCGTTATTCACCGCCTGCGGCTTGATTCTCAGTGTGCTCATACATCAATAGAGGTGCGGATTCGCCTCGGATCACTGAGTCATCAATGACGACCTTGGTCACCCCTTTCATGGATGGCAGATCATACATAGTATCTAGCAGCACAGATTCCACAATCGAACGCAAACCTCGTGCACCTGTTTTGCGGGTCATCGCTTTTTTGGCGATCGCACGTAGGGCGTCATCACGGAACTCAAGCTCGACACCATCCAGCTCAAGCAGCGCACTGTATTGTTTGGTGATGGCATTTTTTGGCTCACGCAAAATCTGTACGAGTGCGTCTTCGTCAAGCTCTCTAAGCACAGCAGTCACTGGCAAACGGCCGATAAACTCAGGGATCAGGCCATATTTAACCATATCTTCTGGTTCTACTTTACCGAAGAACTCATCGACTGACCGTTCAGTCGCGCCTTTTACTTGCGCGCCAAAACCAATGCCAGAGCCGGTATCAACACGCTGCTCTATCACTTTGTCTAGTCCTGCAAACGCACCACCACAAATAAATAGAATTTTCGAGGTATCAACCTGGAGAAACTCTTGTTGTGGATGTTTACGTCCACCTTGTGGCGGGATCGATGCAACCGTTCCCTCGACCAGTTTAAGCAGGGCTTGCTGTACGCCTTCGCCAGAAACATCACGGGTAATCGATGGATTATCCGATTTACGTGACACCTTGTCGATTTCATCGATATACACGATGCCGCGCTCTGCTTTAGCGACGTCGTAGTCACACTTTTGCAGCAGCTTTTGGATGATATTTTCGACGTCTTCACCCACATAACCGGCTTCGGTTAATGTCGTTGCGTCAGCCATCGTAAATGGCACATCCAAGAAGCGGGCGAGGGTTTCAGCCAGCAGTGTTTTACCACTCCCTGTGGGGCCAATCAGCAGGATATTACTCTTACCTAGCTCCACGCCCTCGGCGCTTTTATCGCCGTTTCGCAAGCGTTTATAGTGGTTGTATACCGCAACCGAAAGCACTTTTTTGGCTTGCTCTTGGCCAATGACATAATCGTCCAGATGCTCGCGAATTTCGCTTGGCGCAGGCAAAGAATCACCTTCACGCTTCGGCATCACTTCTTTGATCTCTTCACGGATAATGTCATTACATAGGTCAACACATTCGTCACAAATGTAGACCGATGGCCCAGCAATTAACTTGCGAACTTCGTGTTGGCTCTTACCACAGAATGAGCAGTAAAGCAGCTTTCCGCTTCCACCGTCTTTTCGCTTGTCTGTCATTCGCTAACCTCTTTGGGGCACTTGCCCGTCGTTGCCTTATGTTGAGTTTACAACAAATCGGCCACTTTTTCCGACCCAACAACCATCAAGCCTTGGCTAATGAGCGAAGTTTGTCTCATTTCAACGCTCTGCGGCGAATTGGGTTTAGTCTCGTTGACTCAATACGGCGTCAACTAAGCCATAGTCCACCGCTTCTTGCGCCGCCATGAAATTATCACGGTCAGTATCGCGCTCGATCACTTCCATCGGCTGGCCAGTATGTTCAGCCAATATAGTGTTGAGACGGTGCTTCGTTTTGATCATTTCCTGCGCATGAATTTCAATATCAGACGCCTGGCCTTGGAAGCCCCCTAGCGGCTGGTGAATCATCACGCGCGAGTTTGGTAAACAATAACGCTTACCTTTGGCGCCACCCGCAAGCAGGAAAGAGCCCATCGAACAGGCTTGGCCTGTACATAAGGTGCTCACGTCCGGTTTAATAAACTGCATGGTGTCATAAATCGCCATCCCCGCAGTCACCACGCCGCCTGGTGAGTTAATATACAGATAAATGTCTTTTTCTGGGTTCTCAGATTCCAAGAACAGCATCTGCGCCACAATCAAGTTCGCCATTTGGTCTTCCACTTGCCCTGTCAGGAAGATAATGCGTTCTTTGAGTAGGCGAGAGTAAATATCGTAAGAGCGCTCACCGCGCGAGGTTTGTTCCACCACCATAGGGACAAGGGCGTCCGTAATGGGTGGCATGGCATTTCTATCTTGATGGCTCATAACGTAATATCCCTAATCGAATTTGTTATCACTCTTGCCTTAACCAAGGTTTAGCACAAAATGCTGTAACAGGTCACTAAAATCTTATATCGGTGTATGCAGCTTGATGATCCATCGAGAGTTTTTACTTAAAAACAAGGCTCTCTAACGTCGATTGGCTTCATCACCATTGCGACCAATAGATGGAAAAAATGGCCCGAATGACAAGTCATTAGGGCCATTGTAAGCAGATACGTTTACGCAGTGTCAATAAAACACAGACGTTTTTTAATCCGAATTACGCTTGCTGAGAAGCGTTCATTAGATCACTGAAACCGACTTCAGCTTCAGTAACGGTTGCTTTTGCTAATAACGCATCGATCGCTTGCTCTTCAAGCGCAACGTTACGCATATTTTCCATCAGCTTCTCGTCTTTTTCATAGTAAGCGACAACTTCTGATGGGTCTTCATACGCAGACGCCATTTCTTCGATCAGTGCTTTAACGCGCTCATCATCGGCTTTAAGCTCTTCAGACTTGATCACTTCGCCAAGCAGTAGGCCGACGCTAACACGACGCTTCGCTTGCTCTTCAAATAGCTCACGCGGTAGCTGAGAAGCGCTATCCATGTTGCCACCAAAACGTTGTGCCGCTTGCTGACGCAATGTGCCAATTTCTTGGTCAATCAAGGCTGACGGTACGTCGATTTGGTTTTGCTCAACCAGACCGTCCAGTACTTGTTCTTTTACCTTGTTTTTGATCGCTTGCTTGAGTTCGCGGTCCATGTTTTTGCGTACTTCCGCTTTCAGGCCTTCAACACTGCCATCTGCAATGCCGAAGCGCTGAACGAATTCTTCTGTTAGCTCAGGCAGCTCTTGCTCTTCAACTTGATGCAGTTTAATCGCGAACTGAGCCGCTTTGCCTTTCAAGTTTTCAGCATGGTAGTCTTCAGGGAAGTTCACATCGATGGTGAATTCTTCGCCCGCTTTTTTACCAACAAGACCGTCTTCAAAGCCTGGGATCATGCGACCCTGACCCATTTCTAGCTGGAAGCCTTCGGCTTTGCCGCCTTCAAATTCTTCATCGTCGATGGTGCCGACGAAGTCCAGCGTCACACGGCTGTTATCTTTCGCTTCGCCTTCTGCTTCTACCCAGCTCGCTTGTTGCTTGCGCAAGGTGGTGAGCATTTCTTCAACGTCGCTTTCTTGCACGTCCGCTTTTGGCTTTTCGACGCTGATCGCGTCTAGGCCTTGTAGCTCAACCTCTGGATACACTTCAAAGTCAGCTTTAAATACCAGATCTTTTCCTGCTTCGTTCTCTACAGGGGTAAAGGTTGGTGCGCCCGCTGGGTTCACTTTTTCTTGGATCATCGCTTCAATAAAGTGACGCTGCATCACTTCGCCCAGCACGTCTTGACGCACGGTAGCACCGTACATACGTGACACCATTTTCAATGGCGCTTTACCTTTACGGAAACCATCAAAACGACGATTCTTAGCGATATTGCGTAGCTCTTTAGTGACTGCATCATCGATATTGGCAGCAGGCACTGTGATGGTCATTTGGCGCTTAAGGCCTTCGGTGGTTTCAACGGTAACTTGCATTATAAATTTAACCTCAAATTTACTCAGGGGTACTGAGTGATGTTTACCAGTTTGACTGGTGGCATCATCCGAGCTATGAGTCCGTCATAGCCCCTGCGAATCCGGATACACGCAATTGGCGTATCGAGCTATCTCATCCGAGACTGAAAATTAAGACGCGCTATTATAGCGGCACCCGTCAACTGAGTCGAGACAAGGGGCAACCGATGGCGTTTCAATATCGAAATTGGGGTGATATCTCACAATTCAACCGCGTAAGATCACAGATTTTACTGTTTTGTGCGCGATTGATTATTTTCAGAGCACTCAGACAAGGCAAATACGGGGAGACGCATAAAAATGGCGCGCCCTACAGGATTCGAACCTGTGACCCACGGCTTAGAAGGCCGTTGCTCTATCCAACTGAGCTAAGGGCGCAATAACGATATGCAGCGTGGATTATAAAGCGACGTCAGGTCCCGTCAACGCTTTTCCCTAAAATGTTGACCTAGTTGCTCAAAACCGCGCCATTTTATTGTCAATCACCACCTATCGCCTTTTGGGGCCACTTTGCCAACCTAATGACGCGAAGGGCTAGACAATGACGTGATATTCTCTCTCAATAGGATATCTGGCATATTCCGCCATCAAAACCAAGGCAAACGTTTGCGCAATAGCTTTTAGCCGCGATTTTTGTCACAATACTGACGAATATTGCTTTAGCCAAAGGATAGTTATGGCCGCACAATTGATTGATGGAAAGCTGATCGCGCAAACGGTGCGTCGTGAGGTCGCTGCACGCGTCGCCGCCCGCACAGAAGCAGGTCGCCGCGCACCTGGTTTAGCCGTTATTTTGGTCGGCTCGGACCCTGCATCACAAGTTTACGTGGGGAGTAAACGCCGAGTCTGTGACGAAGTCGGATTTGTATCACGCTCCTATGACCTCCCAGCCTCTTGCTCACAGCATGAGCTCCTCTCGTTGATTGACACTTTGAATGACGATGACTGCATTGATGGCATTCTCGTTCAACTGCCGTTGCCTGCTGGGATTGATGCCACGTCCGTATTGGAACGAATCCGCCCAGATAAAGATGTAGATGGTTTTCATCCTTTTAATGTGGGCCGCTTGTGCCAACGTATGCCGACACTACGCTCGTGCACGCCGAAAGGAATTATTACTCTTCTCGATCGTTATAATGTACCGCTACGTGGTAAACATGCTGTGGTTGTGGGAGCATCCAATATTGTCGGTCGCCCGATGACGTTGGAGCTGTTGCTCGCCGGCTGCACCACCACCACCTGCCATCGATTTACCCAAGATTTAGAAACGCATGTTCGACAAGCCGATGTGCTCGTGGTTGCGGTCGGTAAACCTAAGTTCATCCCTGGCGATTGGATAAAACCCGGGGCAATCGTGATTGATGTGGGCATCAACCGCATGGATGACGGTAAATTAATCGGGGATATTGAGTACGATGTCGCGTATGAAAGAGCCAGTCATATCACCCCTGTACCTGGCGGGGTCGGCCCTATGACAGTCGCCACCTTGATTGAAAACACACTCATGGCGTGCGAGCAGTATCACGACGTTGGCTAGCATCACAAGGTGGCGAAGTCAATTTGATTAGCTTTCACACATTGATTTCGCCCATCTTTTTTGGCCTGATACAACGACCTATCGGCACGCTGTATAAGCGTATCGATACTAGCATCTGCATGCACCATACCAATACTAATGGTGATAGAAAACGCCTTATCATAAGGTTCCCATGTCGTATTAGCCAATTCTTCACGCATCGCTTCAAGCCGTCGCTCAAACCCTTGCTCATCATTGCCATAGAGAACACAAAATTCCTCGCCGCCAAAACGTGCGACTATGCCTTCAGGGAAATATCGTTTCATCATTTTGGCTAACTCGATTAATGCAATATCACCAATGTGATGGCCGAACTGATCATTGATTTTTTTAAAGTGGTCTACATCAATCAAGGCCAAGTTGCGAGGTCCTTTCTGAGATCGTGTATGGGGATGCTCGAAAAAATACCGCCGATTCCATACCTGCGTTAGATAGTCAATATTCGCCATGTTGAACAAACGACGTTCAGTGTCCAGCGCGTTGAGCGTACTGTGTAGGCGGCAATAAAACTCTTCTTGATTGAATGGCTTGGTCAAAAAGTCGTTCGCACCTGCTTTTAAAAACCGCGCGGTCAAACTTGCATCTTCTTCACCAGATAAGCCTATAATTGCTAACTGGCCATCGGTTTTCAGTTTACGTAATGCTTTGACAACACTGACACCGTCCATTTCAGGCATCGTATAGTCTGTGATTACTAATGAAATCCGATTATCACGCCTAATCATCGCCAACGCCTCTTGGCCGTTTTGCGCTTCGAGTACATTTAAGTACTGTCGCTCTAGCAAGCTACGCACATAACGACGAGCCGTAAGGGAGTCATCAACTACTAACACATGATGCTGATTATTCTTTTCCAATCGACTTAACAAAGGCGCGACCGAAGAAACACAAGATGGGCTGTCTTTGGGAATATAGTCGATCACGGTTTTTGCCAACACACGTTCACGGGTGCGAGCATCCATCATAGCGGTGAGTACTATTACCTTAATATCAAGGGAGAGACAAACATCAATGATTTCGCCATCTTGGCCATCCGGCAGACAATAGTCTAGGATGGCACACAGGAAGTCAGTATCTTGATTAAGAATCGTCTCCGCTTGAGCAATTGAGCTGGCAATGTAGGGAATGTAGCCGGCCTTCCGGATCTCAGCTTCGAGTAACCGCCTAAAAGGTCGGCTATCTTCCACGACCAAGACTTTATGTTCCATGATCAAAGCACCACGTTTGAAGTAAATTTTGCGCAACTGACACACACCAGAGTCGGACAGCACTGTAGGATAAACGGGGATATCACCGAAAAGCTCAAAGTTGCGTAAAAGTCTCACTACTGAGACAGATATCCTAAAAAAATAACGCTAACCCTTACTTCTATGCCTAGAGATCAGAAAAATTGTCTTTTTTTCTCCACCAGTTCGATAGTTCTCTCAGCTAAGTCCACTAGGTGTTTTCTTGTTTTCGCTAACTATTTATTGATTATAGCCGTAATACGCGTAAGTCACTTAACATGACGCTTTTATATCTGAGTTATTGATCCGTAACTCGGTTTGTTGATTGAGTATTTTGATTAAAAGGATACAGCGTTTTTCGCCGTCTTTTTCTTTAAAAATCGCTTCAGTACCGGCGAATTGGCCACTCTCAACGGTTACTTTTTGACCAGGCTTGAAGCCTTGATACAGTAATTCTCGTTGCTCATCACTGTCTTCCATCATCATCAAGTGTTGAATTAATTGAATATCGACGTGGATCGGCTTCGCACCTTGGCGAACAAAATCAACAACGCCACGTGTAGAGCGAACAGACGTGTATTGAACCGATTCAGGATCAAAACAAGCAAAGATGTAATTCGGAAAGAGCGGTTCTTCAACTTGCCGGTATTTGCCTCGACGCAACTTTTCGACTGTGACTATCGGGTAGTAACAGTCCACGCCTTGCCGCTTCAAGTTTTGTTCCGCACGTTGTTGTTCCTTGCGTTTACAATAAAGTAAATACCAATGTTTCATGCCGATCTGTCCCTGATATCTATCGAAGGTAAGGTAACAACCCATCCAGAGCGACGTGAGTATACGGATGTAAATCATCACCAGCAAGCAGAGCGGGACGTGCATCGCTTGAACTGGTGATATGGAGATGACGGGACACCACAATCATTGGTGGCCTATATTAGGCAATCTTTTGAATATCAACGCTAAAGCTGTTCAAGCCGACTTCGTTTAAAGACACACGCGCATCGCCTGATTGCATATCCACAGTTTGGAATTCACTGCTAAAGGCATCGCGACCTAGCCAATGCTCACTACGAACTAATTTCGTGGTTCCGCTACTATCAATCGTGGCTTTTAAACCTGCTGGCAGAATATCAAGTTGGCTATCAACCATGTTTAAGACACCAAACATGGCACGGACCGGTGATGTATAAGCCGATGCACGAATCGCATCTTCAATCCGTTTTACCAGCGTCAGGAATCCGCGTTCATTCACATCACTTGAGCGGACAAAATCATTAAAAAAGGCCCGAATCATCAAAGTCGTTGCCGTCCCATCTTCTTCAGCTGACGCTGAGTCAACCACATAGAACGCCATTTTCCCGCCGAGCAGCCAAGCATAATCGAGCACAATAGGATTGGCGTCTGCCGATTGCAGCGAGTGATATGACAAACGCCACGCGCCTTGTTGTGAGTCTGGCTCAGGCATCAACCCCATCAGCAACTCTCGCGCACTGCCAGGATTATGACGTAGCGCATCAAGGTGCCATTTTAGTTCGCTTTCTGAGGCGCCTTTGTCCGCATCTTCACTCACTTTAAACCACTGTTGACTAAAGTCATCACTGGCATGCACATCATCGTTGGCATCATCAATCACCGCTTCAATGGCTTTTTTAACCGATTTGATGTCTTCAATGGGCTTGAGTAAAAAATCCTTTACTCCAAAGCGAAGCGCCTGGGCAACGTCGGCCATGCCTCCGGTACCTGAAATCACAATCATGGGCAGCATCGGGTATTCGAGGCTCACTTCCTCAACGAACTCAAGCCCCGTCATGACCGGCATGGAAAGATCGCTGATCAGTAAATCAGGGATGGATTGCCTCAATGCTTGTAGCCCTTCTAGCCCGTTTTCTACTTCACGGACCGTCGCACCTTCTCTTTCAAGAAACGAGGCAATCATTCGACTAAAGACGGGATCATCTTCAACAATTAAAATATCTTTACTGTGCAACACGACGCTCTCCTCCCGGACTGCAAAGCAGCGGCTGTTTTAAATCGCTCTGTACTAATCGTAGCTGAACTCAGACACCCCGTGCCTGCTTATGATATTTAATTTGATAGCGAACAATAAACAGCTGTTTAAAATAACAATTTTATCAATATAAACTCACATGCATCTTAACGTACAACAAGGAGTACGATAAAAAACACTTAAAAATCAGCAACACTCCAGGGTACGCCACTCTGTATTAAAAGTGAGATGTTCAACAATTAATACATGACAATCATCACATAATGCATATTTTCCTCACTTTATTTCCGAGCGACTTCGCCCTTTGCCTCGTGAGGAAGGTTGTTATAGCGCACAAAACTTGCCAATTATGATGTCAAGAGCTATTCGTTAGGTAAGGAAAGAAGATTTGGGCATCTGTCTTCGCACAGCCGAGCTAGCCGTTACCCAGCTGTCGTGCGCCGACCATTGCACCTTTGTTTATATTTAGGGAATAACGAGCGGGGTTACTATGATTTTAGGTCACTTAGTCGGGTTATATACCCATCCCAAAAAAGAATGGAAAACAATTGGCGAACGACACGAGGGCGTTTCAAGTAGCATCGGACATGCGCTATTGTTAGCGTTGATCCCACCTGTGTGTGCCTACTACGCGAGTGTCAATATCGGCTGGCAAATCGGCGCGGGAGAGCCCATTTTCATGACGCCACAAAGCGCGCTTTTTATTGCCAGTGCTATGTATTTAGCGTTACTCGGTGGGGTTGCTGCCCTTGCCTACCTAACCTTGTGGATGAGTCGAACATTTGGCTCTGCGCCTAACTATACGCAATGCCTTGAGCTGGCCGCTTACACGGCGACGCCGATTTTTATGGTCGGGCTTGCAACGCTCTATCCGGTGGTATGGTTTGTCATGATTGTCGGCTTGATCGGTGTCGCTTATTCCGTTTATCTGCTGTATACCGGCGTGCCGATACTCATGGAGATCCCTGAAGAGCGCGGTTTTATTTATGCAAGCTCCGTCGTCACCTGCGGCTTAGTCCTGTTGGTCGCTATCCTTGCCGCCTCCGTGATTCTGTGGAATGTCGGCATGGGGCCTGTTTTCACACACTAAGACCTTCTCTCGCTAAAAAGACAAATACGCCGCGATAATCTCGCGGCGTATTTGTTTAATCTTCGTTATGTATCTCTAAGTTCGCAAGCTCTTGTTGCTGCTCTCGTACAGTTTTAGCATCATCACTACGTAAGCTTTGTAAATACTCGAGGTACGCCTGATCCACATCTTGGGTGACATATTCGCCACTAAACACCGATGTTTCGAAGCGCTCAATCGCTGGGTTGGCCTCACCAACAGCGGCGACAAGATCAGGCAGATCTTGATAAACCAAGCCATCGGCACCAATTAATTGGCCAATTTCATCCACTTCGCGACCATGAGCAATCAACTCGTTGGCGCTCGGCATATCAATGCCATAGACATTGGGGAATCGTACTTCAGGGGCCGCGGAGGCCATATAGACTTCTTTGGCGCCTGCTTCACGTGCCATCTCGATGATCTGCTCTGAGGTTGTGCCTCGCACGATCGAATCATCGACCAAGAGTACGCGCTTGTCTTTAAACTCTGAACGGATGGCATTGAGTTTACGACGTACGGATTTTCGACGCATCTGCTGCCCCGGCATAATAAACGTACGACCTACATAGCGATTTTTAACAAAGCCTTGGCGGTAGGGTTTACCTAGCACTTGCGCAATTTCTAACGCGATATCACAAGATGTCTCAGGGATAGGAATGACGACATCAATATCCACGTCTTCCCACTCGCGCTGAATTTTAGCGCCAAGCTTTTGACCCATACGAATACGCGCCCCATAAACAGACACTTTATCGATAAATGAGTCGGGACGAGAAAAGTAAACGAACTCAAAGATGCAAGGGTTAAGACTCGGTGAGTCCGCACACTGACAGGTATGAAGTTGTCCCTCTAAGGTGATATAAACCGCCTCTCCGGGTGAGACATCACGCACGAAATCGAAACCCACGGCATCCAATGCAACGGTTTCAGACGCAACCATATACTCGGTACCTGTTTGCGTATCGCGCTTCCCTAAACAAAGCGGGCGGATGCCTTTAGGATCACGAAAAGCGATAACACCATGCCCAATCACCATTGCCACAACGGCATAAGCGCCGGAGACTTGTCGATGGACCGCTTTCACCGCGGTAAACATATCATCAACAGTAAGAGGATGAGAAGTCGCAGTCGAGAGTTGATGGGCAAGGACATTGAGGAGAATTTCAGAGTCAGACGTTGTATTAAGGTGACGACGATCTTTTTCAAATAAAGATTGGCGCAACGCCTCAGCATTGGTCAAGTTACCATTGTGGGCGAGAGTAATCCCATACGGCGAGTTGACATAGAAAGGCTGTGCTTCTGATGCACTAGAGCTGCCCGCTGTTGGATACCTTACATGCCCTATTCCAACCTGGCCTTGCAAGCGCTGCATATGCTTCAGTTGGAACACATCCTGGACTAACCCATTGGCTTTTCGAAGCCGGAAACGATTGTCATCGATAGTGACAATGCCGGCTGCATCTTGTCCTCGATGTTGAAGCACAGTCAGTGCATCGTAAATGGACTGATTGACCGGAGTGTTACCAACGATTCCAACAATACCACACATGTCAGCGATTCCTTGTTACGCGAATATCAGCCTAAGATCCTGCGATCTCAGGTAAGAAACTGGAACTGTTCTCGAGATAGTGGAAGAACCATTCGATCACTACCGCAAAGTTAGGAATAAGTTGCGATTGTCCCCACGCTTGGTTGTTGGCGACCGATGTAAAGGCATCGAGGAAGAAAAGCACCGCCGCGATGATTAACACGCCGCGCACACTGCCAAACACCATACCAAGCACTCTATCCGTGCCAGACAATCCCGTTTTTTCTACTAACTGGGCAATCACATAATTGACTACTGCGCCGACCAATAAGGTGGCAATAAACAACAAGGCGATAGCACTACCATTACGGATAACCGCATCTTGGATATTGGTCAAATACACCGCTAGCTGCGTGTAGAATTGGCTGGCAATAAAAAACGCCCCAAACCAAATCACTAATGACAAGGCTTCTTTTACAAAGCCTCGAATCACACTCACTAACGCCGAAAAACCAATGACGCCAATAATAAGATAATCAATCCAATTCATCGTATTCACTTGCTCGAGACGTGCGCATTCTAACAGAAAAAATGCTCACGCAAACGTTTTCTTATTGGGTAAGTGGGTCAAATTTGCGCAACTGTCCTTTCAATCCTGTCAGCGATTGCAGATCAGTCAGTTGCGATTCGAGTGTGGTTTTAGAAACATGTGGCCCGACGACCACTTTTGCTAAGTCACCGGGTTGAATGTCTCTGGGTAAGATATGTGCTTGATACCCTTTGTCACGTAATTGCTTAACCAAGCGACGAGCATTCTCTTGGTTACGGAAGGTCCCCAAACGGATCATCCATGCGCTGTCTCCGTCGTTGACTGACGCTGTACTTGATGGCGTGGGCGTTGGGTCACTTTTTTCCGTCTCAGCCTGCGCATTTGTGTCAGCTGAACGCGTATCGTTTACCTGGGTATCGGGCGCTGTCACCTCAATCACCTCGGGTTCTTCAACCGGCATTTGGCTCACTGTGCCATCAAAGTCATCCCGCAGGGGGATGCTTTGATAGTTTTCTTGGTAATGCTCTTTTTTGCCATCGAGCACATCAGGTAGCACTATCACACCGATAGAGACTAACACTAGGGTGCCGACCACTCTTTTTTGTAACTTACTGGCCACAATGACTCCGTTTTAATTAAGCGTTTCCATCACCTGCCCAACGGTATGGAACGACCCAAATACGACCACACAGTCTCGCTCAGGTTCAGCCTGACTCAACGCATGTTGATAGGCGTCACTCGGTGAGCTGAATTGCATTGATGCCACCACCGGCAATTTATCGGCTGACGCGCCACGAGGTACGGCTAAAGAAGCGGGGTACCAGCAATCCACAATGCCATCAAAACAGGCTAAGGTACCCTCTATATCTTTGTCTGCTAACATCGCCACCACAGCATGCACGCGTCCTGTCAATCTCGCTTTTTGCTCAGCGAGTTTCTTTGCTAGGTAAGCGGCAGCATGCGGATTATGGGCGACGTCAAAAATCGTGTAAGGGGCGTCAGCAATAACTTGCATCCGACCAGTAACCGCGACAGACGCTAATCCCTCAGTAATGTGTGTATCAGCAATGTCGAGGTCAGCGACGCCCAGCGCCATTAAAGCCGTTGCCGCATTTTGTAGCGGAATAGCCGGAATAGGTAGCTCTGTCAGTTCAAAAGCACCGGCCGCCCAACGCCACGTATCGCCTGTCATGGCATAGTGGTACTGATAGCCTAACTGATTTAATTCCGCGCCAATCGCATCAGCATGCGCGGCAACACTCGCAGGTGGCGCAGGCTGACCACATATCGCCGGTTTATCTTTCCGGAATATGCCTGCTTTTTCATAGCCAATCTGATTAATGTCATTGCCCAGCCAATCACAATGATCGAGCGCGAGACTGGTGATCACTGATACGTCATGATCCACCACATTGGTGGCATCTAAACGGCCACCGAGACCCACTTCGAGGATCACGACATCAAGCGCATGATGTTTAAATAGCTGTAACGCGGCTAAGGTACCAAATTCAAAAAAGCTCAGACTGGTTTGGCCACGTGCCTGGTTAATTACCTCGAACGCTTGAGTATGCTCACTATCGGCCAGCACGTCGCCATTGATACGGACCCGCTCATTGTAATGAATAAGATGTGGTGAGCTGTAAACCCCCGTACGGTAACCCGCGTGCTGTAATATTGCCTCTAATAAGGCGCAGGTGGTCCCCTTGCCATTGGTCCCTGCAACGGTAATCACTTTAGGCGCAGGCTTGGTCAATTGGGCGTGCTCCGCAACTGCCGCGACGCGTTCAAGGCCAAGATCGATGGCACTGGTATGGATATTTTCTAGATAAGACAGCCACGTATCCATTGAGGATGTGGCTGTTGGATGCTGTAGTTCAGACATTGACTTGGTCAGTTACTCGATGATGGGCAAATGATACCAAGGATAACGCCATGGAACACGGTCAATTATTGCTCTTGAGAGGAAGGTGCCACTTCAGGCTCTTCTGGAGGTTGAGGTTTATCTTGCTCAACATCGACGACTAATGGCGACTTAATGTTACCCAGCTTCGCCAATAGGCCCGCCAAACGCTGGCGCATCTCACGACGATCAACAATCATGTCGATGGCACCATGCTCAAGCAAGAACTCACTGGTTTGGAAATCGTCTGGCAGATTCTCGCGTACGGTTTGCTCAATGACGCGACGGCCAGCAAAACCGATAATCGCTTTTGGCTCTGCGACATTAATGTCTCCGAGCATAGCAAAGCTCGCGGTCACCCCACCGTAAGTTGGATCAGTGAGTACCGAAATGAATGGCAAGTTGTGACGCGATAAACGCTCAAGTGCCGCACTGGTTTTCGCCATTTGCATCAATGACATCAAGGCTTCTTGCATGCGCGCCCCACCACTGGCCGAAAAACACACCAGGCCACAATGGTTTTCGATCGCGTGCTCGACCGCTTTAACAAACCGTGCGCCGACGACTGCGCCCATCGAACCGCCCATGAACTTAAATTCAAACGCACAAGCAATCACGGGCACGTCTAGCACACTGCCTTTCATGACCACGAGTGCATCTTTTTCCCCACTGGACTTTTGCGCGGCTGACAGGCGATCTTTATACTTTTTCGAATCACGAAATTTTAATACGTCTTTAGGCTCCAGTTCACCGGCAATCTCTTCACGTCCTTCAGGATCCAAAAAAACATCCAGACGACGGCGTGCTGGCATACGCATATGGTGGTCACACTTGGGGCAAACTTCCAAATTACGTTCGACATCAGCGTGATAAAGTACTTGATCACACGACGTACACTTGGTCCAAACCCCTTCAGGGATCGACGCCTTGCGTGATGAACCAATATTACTTTTGGTTAATATTTTCTCTAGCCAGCTCATGGACAACCTTTACTTAGTCATGGCTATCACAATTAGACAACCATCTTGGATTCGTAACAAATTAGACCGAATTAAATCACAAGTCTGCCAGACTTGGGATAAAAAACTGGTACTACCTATTCTGTCTCCGTACGCTTTGCGCCGAGTATGCTCTCGGATTCCATCACCTGATCGGGCAAAAACAAAGGCCCTATCGGCGGGCGTGGTAAGCCATATTGATCCGGATAATCTACCTCGACCAAATACAAACCTTCCGCTTTGCCCGTCGCGGCCGCCAAGGTGCGATCTTTCTGTGCCAGTAGCCATGCGATCCACTCTGGCGGCTGTTCTTTACGACCGACAGCCATGAGGCTGCCCGCGATATTGCGCACCATGTGATGCACAAAGGCATTCGCTTTTATATCGATCACGATAAACCGCCCCTGACGCGTGACAGATAAATGCATCACATTCCGCCATGGCGAGTGAGATTGACATTGTGCCGCACGAAATGACGAGAAATCATTCTCACCTAGTAAGTACTGACCCGCTCGCGCCATTAAGGTTTCATCCAACTCGCTATGATAGTGACTGACACCTTTACCCAGTATCGCTGGGCGCAAAGAGTGGTTGTATATCACATAGCGATAGCGGCGTGCTGTCGCACTGAATCGCGCATGAAAATCGTCTGGAACAGGCGTGGCCCAACGTACGGCAATCGCATCAGGCAAGTTTGCATTCACTCCCATCGTCCAGGCTTTTAATGGCCGTTGGCTATCGCTATCAAAATGCACCACCTGTCCGGTGCCGTGGACTCCCGAATCGGTACGCCCCGCACATTGTACTGCCACAGGGTGATTAGCGACGGTCGACAAGGCCTTTTCCAAGTGTTCTTGGACACTGGTGACTTCTCGTTGCCTTTGCCAACCGTAAAACTGGGCGCCGTCATATTCAATGCCTAACGCGAATCTCATGCCTGTGCCTTTTTAGTTACTGCTCAACAAGGCGCAGCATTATACCCATAAAGCCGGCCTGTTGCAGGTCTTAACATCGACTGTCTATTCTGAGGCCTAATAAGCAATCAGGTAGCCTGTGCTACCTGATTGTGGTGTTACCTAAGTTGTTCAAGCAGTTGCCGAGCCTCTTGCTGCAAGGCCTTGTTACCTGACTGGATCACTTTTTCTAATAAGGAAATCGCGCCATCCATATCATTCATTTCCAAGTAAGCTTTCGCCAAGTCGAGATTGGTCGATGCCTCTGTGCTGGCGGTGTCGCCATCAACATCAATCGCACTAATGTCTTCTAACACATCAGGGAATTCATCCAACCCTACGTCAAGGTTCATCTCCGCCTTGTCGGGATCAATATCTGGCGTCGAGCCGTCATCGCGCATAAGCTCTTCGATACTAATGTAGTCGTCATCTTCCTGCTCTTCGCCGATAAGCTCACTCTCAGCATCACCCTCACCGAGCAGATCATCATCCAAGGCCTGTTCCAGTTCAAAGGTTTCAAGCGAGGCCGGATCAATGGCGGGTTGTTGGCTCCAATCTTCACTTTCGGCTTCTGGCTCTGGCTCATTATCGGCTTGCCAAACCGCTGCTTCTTCGTCGGATAAAGCGGAAAGATCGAGAGGCTCATCGTCATCGGATTCCGATAGCAAGGCCTCCATATTCAGACCACCGACCTGGTGATCATCGTCATCCAGATCACTGATATTGCGTGTATCGCGCTCGGGCGCCTCAGAGGTTGGCGCATTGTCTTGCTGCTCATTGAGATAAGACTCGAGCTCTCGTTGTTCATCGAGTGCCGCCCCTAGCGCATCGTTTTCATCAAACTCACCCAAATCGTCTAACGACAGAGAATCAAACGTGTAATCACGTTCCTCTTTTGAGGTGGGCTCTGGCTCTGGCTCTGGCTCTGGCTCTGGCTCTGGCTCTGGCTCTGGCTCTGGCACGCTATCAAGTGCAGCTTGTTCTTCTTCGTCAACCGGTTCTGCATCTGCCAGTGCGGCTTCTTCGTCATATTCAGGCAGATTGGTTAAATCGAGTAAATCTTCCTCTTTAATATCATCGAGATTTTCGCCTTGATCAGGCTGCTCGTCGGCGACGGGCGCTTCATCTGTATCGTTCTGAGCCTCGGCCTCGGGTTCCGCGGTGTCCTCGCCTGGCGCATCCTTCGTATCATCCTGTGCGTCGTCGTCAGTCTCGGGCTCTGCAGTGTCATCGACTGGCTCTTCAGGCTCAGCGTCGGGTGTGTCTTCAACCTCAGCGGCGTCATCCGATTCAGCCGTTTCTTCGGGTTGAGCGTCTTCTGGCTGATCATTCGCGATTGGCGCTTCGTCCACGTCATCCTGTGCATCGGATTCAGCGGTGTCATCGTCTGGCGCTTCGTCCTTGTCATCCTGTGCGTCGTCCTCAGTCTCGGATCCCGCAGTGTCCTCGGCCGGCTCTTCAGGTGCAGTGTCGGATGTGTCTTCAATCTTGGCGGCGTCATCCGGCTCAGCCGTTTCTTCGGGTTGAGCGTCTACTGGCTGATCATTCGCGATTGGCTCTTCGTCCACGTCATCCTGTGCATCGGATTCAGCGGTGTCATCGCCTGGCGCTTCGTCCGTGTCATCCTGGGCGTCGTCCTCAGCCTCGGATTCCGCAGTGTCCTCGGCTGGCTCTTCAGGTGCAGCGTCGGATGTGTCTTCAATCTTGGCGGCGTCATCCGGCTCAGCCGTTTGTTCGGGTTGTTGGTCTGCTAGTGACTCGTCGGCGACGGGTGCTTCATCTGTATCGTCCTGAGCCTCGACCTCGGGTTCAGCAGTGTCCTCTGCTGTCGCTTCGTCCGTGTCATCCTGTGCATCGTCGTCAGTCTCGGGCTCTGCAGTGTCATCGACTGACTCTTCGGGCTCAGCGTCGGGTGTGTCTTCAACCTCGGCGACGTCATCCGATTCAGCCATTTCTTCGGGTTGAGCGTCTTCTGGCTGATCATTCGCGATTGGCTCTTCGTCCACGTCATCCTGTGCATCGTCCTCAGTCTCGGGCTCTGCAGTGTCATCGACTGACTCTTCAGGCTCAGCGTCGGGTGTGTCTTCAACCTCGGCGGCGTCATCCGATTCAGCCGTTTGTTCAGGTTGTTGGTCTGCTAGCGACTCGTCGGCGACGGGTGCTTCATCTGTATCGTCCGGAGCGTCAGCTTCGAAGGTGTCATCCGGCTCAGCCGTTTGTTCCGGTTGTTCCGGCTGTTGGTCTGCTGGCGACTCGTCGGCGACGGGTGCTTCATCTGTATCGTTCTGAGCCTCGGCCTCGGGTTCCGCGGTATCCTCGGCTGACATTCCATCCGTATCATCCTGAGCTTCGGCCTCGGGCTCTGCAGTGTCATCGGCTGGCGCTTCATCCGTGTCACCCTGTGCGTCGTCGTCAGTCTCGGGCTCTGCGGGCTGTTCTGCTTTACGGGGATCAGGCTCTGGTTCACCCTCTGATTCATAAAGCAGTTTTTCGAGTTCCGCTTCATTAGGATCGCTGTCTTCAGCTTCTTCCCATAGTGCAGGATCATCTTCCTCCGCAAGTGGATCGGATTCGTCGTCGTCACCTAACACTTCCTCCAACAAGGCGTCAGAGTCTTCAAGGTGCGGATCATCGTTGTCTAATACTTCATCCAGTAAAGCATCACTGCTTTCATCAAACTCAGTCTCCGTATCATCTTGATCATTCAACCAGCTATCATCATCGTCATCATCATCACCGACAAGCTCATCAAGAAGCTCGGTCGTGTTGTCGAGCGAAACGCTGTCTTCGTCGTCGTCATCTGATAAATCAATTTCTTGGCTGAGATCTAACGCTGGCTCATCGGCAAGGGCTGAGTCAAATAATGCATCATTCGGTGCTTGCTCTTCCGACGCTTCGCTTGATTCAGGGTTATCATCCGATGTCGCCTCAGTATCACTCTCTACGTCTGCTTCTGATTCACGCGTGGACTCAGAGGGGTCCTCCGACGTAGATTCAGTGCCCGATTCCCCGGCGAGCAAGGCATCAATGTCATCTACATCACTGTCGTTACCTTCTTCTAGCGCTTTCGCCCACTCTGCTGCAAGCGCCTCGTCTGCACTCATTTCCTCTTCAGGGAGGGCTGCGTCGTCGGTTTCACTTTCGCTGTCGGTCGACGTTTCGGTATCGGCAGGCGGTGTATCCGCCAATTCATCTAACGCACGCTCCATGTCCTCGAGTCCAATGGCATCGTCACTGGTTGGCGCAACGCTCGATTCGTTACCAGACATGTCGTCCAGTTCATCGTCAAGATTGAGATCATCAAGGTCCGTGTCATCACCGAATACCGTGTCATCACCAAATGCCACGTCTTCATCACTACGACCATCCTCAGTGATCTCTAACTCATCGTCAGATTGATCTTGGTGACTCTCCCCTTCCTGCTCATCTTCAGGATCGGGCACCATGATAACCGGCATATCATCTAGCTCATCATGGTCGAGTGAGGCGGGCTCGTCATGCTCTTCGTTTTGTTTCTTACGACGCGCCAAGAAGAAGAAAACCCCACCGGCAATTAACGCGCCAGGAATGATCGCGAACATGGCGAGCAGGAGTGGATTATCCAATAAAGAGTCGACCGCAGAGGGAGGCTGCGTCTCTTGTTTCGCCTGCTGCTGACGTTGTTGTTCTAGGAAAGCACGTATTTCCTGATTCAACTCGTCATCACTGCTCATTTTTTCTTTCAGCGCATTCAGTTCGTACTGAACTTCGGATAAGCGCACTTTGAGCACATGATTACTCTCAACCAAGCGGGTCATTTCTTGATCTGAGTTTTGTAGCTGCGATTGCAACGTTTCTACCACTTCAGGTTGTGGTGTCTCAGGCTCACTCGCGTCAGCGTCCTGTGCCTGCTCTGTTTCTGAGGCGCTTTGTTGCGATTCTGGTTCAGCTTGCTCGGGGTCGACTTGCTCTGATGCTTGAGCGTCAGGCTGGGTGACTTGATCACTCAATGGTGTCGTCGTTTGTGCTTGCTTACGTGCGTCATCAATTTCAAGACGATTTACGACATCTTGCGTACTTTCTCGTTCGATTTGCTCCAAGGTTGGCATCACTAATGTGCTACCTGGCTGCAAGCGATGGATATTATTATTGGCAAACGCGTCGGTATTGAGACGGAAAATCGCGCCCAATGTTTGGTAAACACTGACTTGTGTATTGGGACGCATTTGCGTCGCAATCGACCACAAGGTTTCGTTTGCACCTGTTGGGCCATATTGCTGCGCGGATTGCACCGTAGGCGATTGTTGTGCGGATGACGACTCGGTCGTCATTTCCTCTTGCGGGCCCAGAATACGAATGGCCGCCTCGACCGGTAAGGTAGACACGCTGACGAGACTGATCGCCAATAACCCCACGACGGCAAGAAGATGCCGCCTCACTGTGTGCGAGATTATCGTCAATCGCGTTTGAGAAGAAGACTGTTCACTTTGCTGTGCGTTGGACACACCCGCACTCCCTATGGCAGAAATGGCCTCACTAAATATCTAACTATATCGGAAGCCATGCGAAAAACTGTAGTTTGATGATATAAAAGTGTGTTGTGCGATCAAACTGTGGGCGCTCTGCCTCAGTTTTGCCTCGATGATAGCATGCCCACACTTCGCGTATCGTCATCTGTGCAAATTTAATGCCTAAAAAAATACCCCATCAACGGATGGGGTATCAATCAAACTGACATGGTGATGCGTGGACCATCACGCTCTTGTCATCGTCACACGCTGTCGATTAAAGATAATCGCGCACTAAGACTTCAGCAATTTGTACCGTGTTGGTTGCGGCCCCCTTACGCACATTGTCAGCAACCACCCAGAGGTTTAAACCATTTGGATGGCTAATGTCGTTACGGACCCGTCCCACAAGCACCTTGTCTGATCCCGTCCCTTCTTTGACTTGGGTTGGATACTCTTCGCCTTCAAAGACTTCAATATGCTCGTGCTGGCTAAGGATTGCCATCGCCTCTGTTGCGTCAATGGGTTGACGGCATTCGATATGCACCGCTTCTGCATGGCCATAAAAAACAGGCACACGCACACAAGTAGGGTTAACCCCAATCATCTCATCAGCGAAAATCTTTTGCGTTTCCCACACCATCTTCATTTCTTCTTTGGTGTAGCCGTTATCCATAAATTGATCGATCTGAGGCAAGCAATTGAAAGCAATTTGTTTGCTATAGAGCGAAGGTTCGGCATCTTGGCTATTGAGCAGTTTCACCGTTTGGCCTGCGAGTTCGTCGACACCCGACTTTCCAGATCCTGACACCGATTGATAGGTAGAGACGTTAATACGTTCGATCCCCACGGCATCGTAAATGGGTTTTAATGCGACCAGCATCTGAATCGTTGAGCAATTGGGATTTGCAATAATATTGCGGTTACGAAAATCACCAATCGCGGCTGGATTAACTTCCGGCACCACCAAGGGCACATCGAAATCATAGCGGAATTGTGAGGTATTATCGATCACCACCACTCCTGCTTCTGCGGCAATAGGCGCCCAATGTGCGGTGGTTTGCGCGCCTGCCGAAAACAAGCCAATTTGAACTTGGGTCCAATCAAAGGTGTCGACGTTTTGCACACGCAAACTTTCGCCTTTGAAGGTAATGGTTTCACCGGCACTGCGCTCGCTGGCAAGCAGGTGGAGAGTGCCAATAGGAAAATCGCGCTCTTCTAAAATGTCGATAATGGTACGGCCTACCGCACCTGTTGCGCCCAAAACCGCAACATCAAATGCTTGTGTCATGCGTGCTCCTCAATACTAAAGCCCAGCTTAGCCAGCGACTGTAACCCGAAATCAGCGTGTCCGGCTACCGTGATCGCACTGTACTCACGTCGATCCCAGTAATTTTTTCGTAATTGGTCAAAGGCTGTACGCTGTGCCGGTTTGTTCTCCCCTGCTTGTGTCATCGCTCGGCGAAAATCACTATCGTCGCGACGGATATCATAAACAAGTTGGGTTAACGCCATAAGATCAGTCTGCTGCCAAGGCGCGGCTAGTTGCACAGAAGGAATGGGCGCTGTCGGCAATAGATCGGCGGCGTCAGCGCGCTGTGGTAACGATAAATGTTGGCATAAGGCATTAAACACCATAGTAGTACCGCGCGCTTTTCCTTCCAATCCATAGCCAGCGATATGTGGCGTTGCAAAGGTTAGCCGTTCGACCAACGCAAGATCGACCTCGGGCTCATGCTCATACACGTCCAAAACTGCATCCATATCGCCTCGTGCCAGCCGTGTCTTAAGCGCTTGATTATCAACAATCGGGCCGCGTGCGGCATTAATCAAAATGCTTCCCGGTACGAGTGCATTTAAACGAGCGTGATTCATCAAATGATGAGTAGGGTGCTCACCAGTCGACGTCAGAGGCGTATGAAAGGTCACCACATCCGATTGTGCAATCAGCGTATCAATATCCACCATATCCGCGCGATTCTCACGCGCCTGACGCGGCGGATCGCAGAGCAAGGTTTTAATGCCCAGTGCAGCTAAACGATCAGCTAAGTAACTCCCAACGTGACCGACACCGACAATACCGACGGTTCGGTCGGTCAATTTAAATGCTTGCTGTTGCGCCAACACCAATAAGGCACTGATCACATATTCCGCGACCCCAACTTTGTTGCAGCCCGGCGCTGCCGTGGCATATACGCCTTGTGCTTGCAGTGCATCAAAATCAAGGTGATCTTCTCCCGCGGTAGCCGAACCGACAAAGCGTAATTGCTTGGCATCTTTAATCAACGCGTGATTAACATGCGTGACACTGCGCACCAACAAAGCGTCGGCATCTTGGATATCTTCCGCACCGATCGCCCGGCCAGGTAAGGCAACGACTTCACCTAATTGGCTAAACAATGCCTGGGCATAGGGCATGTTTTCATCTACAACTATTTTCACGGTCAGCATCCTGTTTTTAACGTCGCGTACGAGCGCTGAAAAATAACGCCCATTGTATCGCCCTACCTGTAAGAAAACATCCGCCAAAAAGCATGCCCCCACGTCAGGCCAATAATAAAAAAACCCGGCCGTGGCCGGGTCCATTGAGAACCTGAAAAAAAGGCGCGATATTAGCCGCGATACTTTTCAATCACCAAGGTGGCGTTCGTTCCGCCAAATCCGAAGCTGTTTGACATAACACGAGTGAGTGCTTGCTCACGTGGTTGTGTCACAATATCTAGCCCATCAGCGGCCGGATCCAAGTTATCAACATTGATACTCGGGGCGACAAAGCCGTGCGCCAGCATTAGCGTCGAGTAAATGGCTTCATGCGCCCCAGCAGCACCGAGTGCATGGCCTGTCATCGACTTGGTCGCGGAAATAGCAGGGCTCTTACCACCAAAGACTTCTTGGATGGCACCAAGCTCTTTGACATCACCCACTGGCGTTGACGTGCCATGGGTGTTGATATAATCCACCTCGCCATCAACATCTTGCATCGCCATGTTCATACAGCGCACCGCCCCTTCGCCGGATGGCGCGACCATATCATAGCCGTCAGACGTTGCCCCATAGCCGACAATTTCACCATAAATGGTGGCACCACGCGCCAGCGCATGCTCAAGCTCTTCAACTACTAGCATACCGCCGCCGCCAGAAATCACGAAACCATCGCGATCGGCATCATAGGTACGTGACGCTTTTTGTGGATCATCATTGTATTTGGTTGAGAGTGCGCCCATGGCGTCAAACATCATGGTGAGCGACCAATCAAGCTCTTCGCCGCCACCAGCAAACACGACGTCTTGTTTACCCAATTGAATCAGCTCAAGCGCATGGCCAATACAGTGTGCCGATGTCGCACAGGCCGAGCTCATGGTGTAGTTGACCCCTTTAATTTGAAACGGGGTCGCCAGGCACGCTGAGACCGTGGATGACATAGTACGTGGCACCATATAAGGGCCGACGCGTTTTACACCTTTCTCGCGTAAGGTATCAACCGCCGTGACTTGGTTGACCGATGATGCGCCCCCAGAACCGGCAACTAGGCCCGTTCTCGGATTAGAAACTTGCTCAGGGGCTAAGCCTGAGTCTTCAATCGCCTGCTCCATGGCTAAATAGGCGAAGCCAGCCGCGTCCCCCATAAAGCGCATTTTTTTACGATCAATGTGGTCGGCTGGGTTAAGTTTGAGATCCCCCCAAACGTTGCTGCGCAGCTTCATATCTGCAAACTGCTGAGAGAAGTTAATGCCAGATTTCCCCGCTTTGAGCGACTCCAGCACTTCTTTGACGTTGTTACCAATACTGGAAACAATCCCCATGCCTGTAATGACAGCTCGTTTCATGATTCTTTCCTAGACGTTAATTTCGCAGTGGATGATAGCGTTTTTAAAGCTGATAAGTGGTCAGCTTTCCTTTCTATCAGTACAATTTCCATCTTCTCTTTCCTGTGTATGAGGCATTTGTGAGCACTCCCTCAATCGACCATGCAAAAATCAGCTGGAATGATACAGGTACGCCTGTTGCTGATCAGTTCGACGACGTCTACTTTTCCAGTCACGACGGCTTAGCTGAGACGCGCTACGTGTTCCTGGGGCAAAATCAGTTACCCGAACGTTGGCATACGGCAACTCAGTCACGCTTTGTGATTGCAGAAACCGGATTTGGGACCGGGCTAAACTTTCTCGCCACCTGGCATGCCTTTGACCAATTCCGCCATGCTAACCTTGATAGCACCGTCACGCACCTCCACTTTATCAGTTTTGAAAAGTACCCTTTGACCGTAGAAGATCTCGCGCGTGCCCATCAAGCTTGGCCAGAGCTTGCAAACTATGCTGAACAACTTCGCGCCCATTACCCCGTACCGTTAGCGGGTTGTCAACGTATTGTATTAGCTGATGGTCAGATTACACTCGATTTGTGGTTTGGGGATATTAAAGATTGGTTACCACAAGTACCAACAGGTCAGAAAGGGATTGTTGATGCCTGGTATTTAGATGGTTTTGCCCCAAGCAAAAACCCTGAAATGTGGAACCAGGATTTATTTAATGGCATGGCAAGACTTGCGCGAGAGCAGTGTACCTGCGCGACTTTCACCGCGGCCGGCTTTGTCCGCCGTGGACTGATTGACGCCGGCTTTGACATGAAAAAGGTAAAAGGCTTTGGTCACAAGCGAGAAATGTTAGCGGGCGCTTTGCCTGCTCGCCAAGCCACTGCCAGCCATCCACCTTGGTATGCGCGCACACCCGCCGCAACAGCGGATGACATTGCCATTATTGGCGGTGGTATTGCCAGTGCAGCCTTGATTAGCGCATTACTTCAGCGGGGCAAGCAAGTCACGCTTTATTGCCAAGACCCGCAGCCAGCGGCAGGCGCATCCGGAAATCAGCAAGGAGCGGTTTATCCACTCCTTAATGGTAACAACGACAACTTGAGTCAGTTTTTTGCGCCCGCTTTTTTATTTGCTCGGCAGTTTATTCGCCAACAGGCTGAACAAGGCATCGCCTTTGAACATGACTGGTGTGGTGTTACCCAACTAGGCTATGACGAGAAAAGCGCCTCTAAACTCGAAAAAATGCTTCATGGCGCATTTCCTGAGGCACTGGTCATGCGCGTAAGCCAAGACGCAGTGACAGAAAAAGTGGGAGTAGAAACTGGGCATGCCGGTGTGTTTTACCCGCTGGGCGGCTGGCTCAGTCCGCAACAGTTTACCGCAGGCGTGATTGGTGCCGCTATCACCCGCGGACAGCTAAGCGCGCATTTTGATTGTCACATCAAGGCGTTAACACAAACGGACAATGGTTGGACCCTGAGTACCGCCAACGGTGAGCTGTGTCACCAGAACGTGATTATCGCCAATGGGCACCAAGCGGATAGCTTTGATCAAACGGCGCCCATTCCGGTTTACCCCGTGCGCGGCCAAGTGAGCCATGTCCCCACCAATGCTGACCTCCGCGCACTGAACACGGTGTTATGTTTTGAGGGCTATTTAACACCGGCAAATCAGGCTGGCGAACATTGCTTAGGCGCAAGCTATGTGCGCAACAATGCCGACCTTGAATTTCAATCGGCCGATCAGGTTGAAAACCAGCAGCGCTTAACCGACTGTATTGACACTGATTGGGCGCATCATGTACCTGTTGCCGAAACAGGACGCGTTGGTGTGCGCTGTGCCAGTCGCGACCACCTGCCATTTATCGGCAATGTGTGTAATTACGACGCACTGCTTTGGGCCTACCAAACCCTGCAAAAAGACAAGGAAAAAGCCGGTTCCGTCCCTGTTTACCCTGGGCTATATTGCCTTCTGGGGCTTGGTTCTCGCGGTCTTACCTCCGCGCCTCTCGCCGCAGAAATCCTCGTCGCTCAGTTATGTGATGAGCCCTTGCCTTTGCCACAGTCAGTACTCGATACCCTGCACCCGGGACGCATGTGGGTCCGCAAACTGCTAAAAGGTAAAGCGGTGTAGCGAATGGTTAGTTATATACCGGTAAAAACAAGCAAGTGTGGGTAAAAACAACCAAGCCATCGTCGAGGCGATGGCTTGATAATCACTCGATACCGCAGAACAGGAGTTGAAAAGCGCAGTTATTGAGAAGCGCGGTATTGCAGTATTAAGCCGATTTTTCGACTTGTTGCTGAAGCAGATCCCAAAGCGCCCCGACCAAGCGTTGATCGCCCGGTGAGAGTTCACTCGCATTTTTCGACAAGCTAGTATCCACGCGCGCTTTTAATGACGCCACTTCATCCATGCCCTCTAACTCACAATCCGCAGCCGCCAGCGAGACGTGGCCGCGTAAATAGCCACTCGCAAATAATTCATCGTCTGAGGCAGTGTCTACCATCTCATCGATTAATGCCAAAATGCGTGCTTCATAATCTTGAACTTTCATCTTATTAACCTTAGCTGGGCAACGTAAAGTCATCGGGCCCCAGAGCAGAGACACCGTAAAAGTCTCGCAAGGTATCAGAAAACTGCTTAGCGCGCACGGGCAAAGCCGGGCTTGCCTCTACGTCAGATAAATAATCAATGACTTGCTGACGGACTTTGCCCGCAAAGGCATGGCGATCGGGCTCTACACCACTTAAGTTGTCGCAGCTGACTTGAAAACGAAAACCACAACTTGCCGCAAGGATCCACTCAATCGCTTGAGGCTTCACTTCTACCGCTTCAAACGCGGCTTGCGTATCAGCATCGCGGCCATCGGGGTGATACCAATAGCCATAATCTTCCAGTTGACGGCGTTTCTCACCGGCAATGGTCCAGTGTGCGATTTCGTGTAGCGCTGAGGCAAAAAAACCACGCGCAAAGATCACGCGGTGATGCGGGTGATTTGAATTCGCCGGCAGATAAATAGGCTCATCGCCGCCCAATAACAGCTCGGTGTTAAAAGTCGCGAGAAAGGTTTGGTTAAACAGTTGAATTAAATCGTGATAGTTATGAGTCATAGGGGAAAGTTACAAACATGCCCCGCCAACGAATGACGGGGGGAGCGTCAACAAATAACAAGATACATGAGGCGTGTGTGAATTGGCGGGCCGGCTTTTAACGGCCAACTTGCCCACGATGACGGAGTAAATGGTCCATCAGTACGATTGCCACCATGGCTTCGGCAATCGGCACCGCGCGGATCCCCACACAAGGATCGTGACGGCCTCGCGTCACCACATCGGCAGCGTCACCATGAACATCAATACTCTTACCCGGCACTGTGATGCTAGAGGTAGGCTTTAATGCCAAGTGCGCGACCAGTGGCTGCCCTGAAGAGATACCGCCAAGAATGCCACCGGCATGGTTCGAGGCAAACCCGTCCGGGTGGATTTCATCACGATGCTCACTGCCACGCTGATTCACCACGTCAAACCCATCTCCGATTTCGACCCCTTTCACCGCGTTAATCCCCATCAATGCATGGGCAATATCGGCATCTAAACGGTCAAACACCGGCTCGCCAAGGCCGACAGGAAGGTTTTCTGCCACCACGGTGAGCTTGGCACCGATTGAATCTCCGTCTTTTTTCAGTTGACGGATCAGCGCATCCAATTCCTCAAGTTTATTCACATCTGGGCAAAAGAAAGGGTTTTGCTCAACTTGCGCCCAGTCGACGGTATCGATAGTGACCTCGCCCATTTGCGCCAGATAAGCGCGCACTTGAATGCCGTGCTCTTGCGCAAGGTACTTTTTAGCCACCGCACCGGCTGCCACGCGCATGGCTGTCTCACGCGCCGACGAACGACCGCCGCCACGATAATCACGGACGCCATATTTATGGTGATAGGTGAAATCAGCATGGCCTGGACGAAACACATCTTTGATTTTCGAATAATCTTTTGAGCGTTGATCTGTGTTTTCAATCATCAACCCAATCGATGTGCCGGTGGTTTGGCCCTCAAACACGCCAGAGAGAATTTTGACCGCATCGGGCTCACGGCGCTGCGTGGTGTACTTAGACGTGCCCGGCCGGCGACGGTCTAGATCCTGTTGCATGTCTGCTTCCGTCAGCGCTAACCCCGGTGGGCAGCCATCAATAATAGCGCCTAACGCCACGCCATGACTTTCTCCAAAGGTGGTGACGCGAAAAATTTGTCCAATCGTATTGCCTGCCATGCCTTCCTCTGTTTGCCTGATGGGCATTGTTGTGTTTTTGCATACTTTGTTAGCAATTAACCATAAAGCAACCAAAGACGCAAAAAAATCCGCTGACTCGCCCCCTAAATAGAAAAAAGCCAGCACAAGGGCTGGCTAAGTAACACGAGCAAAGGCACGCATTAATCGCGATAAAGGGCAAATTCATCGGCACAGGCGACTAAATCGCGACGCGTGATCATAAAGACACCATGGCCTCCCTGCTCGAATTCAAGCCAATGCAAGGGCAAATGACCATACTGCTCTTGCATATGCACCATGGAGTTGCCCACTTCACAGATCAACACACCGTCTTCGCTAAGATAATCCGGCGCATTGGCAAGCATTCGACGCACTAACTTCAATCCATCCGTCCCCGCGGCGAGGCCCAGTTCCGGCTCATGACGGAACTCATCCGGTAAGTCGTCCATGTCTTCTGCATCGACATAAGGCGGGTTGCTCACAATTAAATCGTATTTGTCTTGTGGCACTTCTTTAAGCAAATCGGAACGGATTGGGATCACTTGCTCTTCCAAGCCGTGATCCTGAATATTGATTTCGGCAACATCGAGCGCATCGGTGGAAATATCAACCGCGTCTATCTCGGCATCGGGGAAGGCGTAAGCACAGGCAATCGCAATACAGCCACTGCCGGTACACAGATCCATTATTCGGTTCGGTGCGTGCGGCAAAATACCGGCAAACTCTTGTTGGATGAGCTCACCTATCGGAGAGCGAGGCACCAACACCCGTTCGTCGACGAAAAACTCTAAGCCACAGAAATAGGCCTTATTGGTCAAATACGCGACCGGCGTTTTATCGTTAATACGCGCAATCACACGCTCAACAATACGATGCTTTTCACTGGTTGTTAGGCGAGAAAAACGGGTTTCAGACGGGACATCAATAGGAAGATATAAGGTCGGGAGTACCAGCTGAACCGCTTCATCCCAAGCATTGTCAGTGCCATGGCCGTAAAATAACCCTGCCGCATTGAAACGACTGACTGTCCAGCGCAGCATGTCTTGCAGCGTATGTAACTCACTGACCACTTCTTCAGTAAAAATCGTATCCACATTGGCCTCCATCGGCTTCATGCAATTTGGGGTCGCCCTTTGACGCTAGGTCAGTACAATAAGCAGCATTTTGAGCTGGCTGATTGTACAATGAGCCTATTACCTCGGAGACAGTTTTTTTATGAGCAAAAAACCATCGATGACGGAAGAGGAGTTAGCACTATTCCGTGATGCCGTCAAAGGCGCAAAAAAGTTGGAGCAGGATACCATAAACCCGCCACAACGCCAGATGAGCAAACCACGTAAACAACGCCAGTTTGAGCGGCAAAGTAGCGACCATGCCTTTTATTTCTCCGATCAGTTTGAGCCACTTTTAACGGAGTCAGGGCCCATGCACTATGCGCGGCAAGACGTCTCTAAGTACGAAGTCAAACGGCTTCGTCGTGGCGTCTATGTGCCCGATATCTATTTAGATTTACATGGCATGACCCAAACCGAGGCAAAGCGAGAGCTCGGGGCGATGCTCGCCGAGTGCGTCAAAGAGGGGACCGGCTGTGCCAGCGTGATGCACGGTATTGGTAAAGGCATCCTCAAAGAAAAAATCCCCCTCTGGCTCGCCCAGCATCCCAGCGTGATGGCGTTTCATCAAGCGCCACGCGAGTTTGGTGGCGATGCTGCCCTCTTGGTATTAATCGAAGTGCCTGAGCGTTAGCGTCCGAGCTGACGTGGCGACATCAGGGTAGCCAGTGACGCCTGTTGCGTCGCTGTGTCAACGTCAATGATCGCCATTGCCGAGGTGGCAAACATTGGCGGTTGGCCCTCTTTTACCCATTCATTGGTCAAGTAGCCAACCAGCGGTAAATGTGAGATCAACAAAATCACACCGGGATTATCTACCTCTATCATCGCGCTTAGATACGTATGGACCAGATCGCTGTTTCCATACGGCGTAATACCCTCTTCAGTGAGTACTTCGCCAGCGGCAGGCAATAGAGGCGCACATGCTTGCCATGTCTGTTGCGCGCGTAAATACGGACTGACGAGTACTTTATCAATGGCCTGCCCGTTAAGCTGCTGCTGGAGCCAGGTTGCCATTTGTTGGCTTTGTTGCTCGCCATGCGCGGTCAATCCGCGTTCACTATCACTGGCCGCGAAAGCTTGTGCTTCGCCATGACGCATTATGATCAATTTCATCGCGTTAATACCCACACTTCTATACTGAGATTTGCTGCATGCTACCAAGGTAAAACACCAAAGACCAAATAAGTGGTTTGCGACTCTGGTCAGTGGTAGTCATACTTAACCTTAACTTATTTACTTTAAAAGTGAGTTGCTTGTGTACGTCAGCCCAAACGACAACAAACACTACCGTTATATCACGCTGCCTAATGCATTGCGTGTTTTACTGATCAACGATCCACAGGCGCATCGCAGCGCCGCGGCCTTGTCGGTCAATGTGGGGCACTTTCATGATCCGGTAGACCGACAAGGGCTCGCTCACTTTCTCGAGCACATGCTATTTTTAGGCACTGAGTCTTATCCAGTGATTGGCGATTTTCAGCGATTTATCAGCCAACATGGTGGCCATAACAACGCCTGGACGGGGACAGAAAATACCACCTTCTTTTTCGATATTCGTCCCAATCAGTTCGCTCCCGCCTTAGATCGCTTCAGCGCTTTCTTTATTTCACCGCGTTTCGACGCAGATGCCGTGGATAAAGAACGTCAATCAGTTGACGCTGAATATCGCATGAAGCTCAATGATGATGTGCGACGTATCTATCAAGTTCACAAAGAAACCATTAATCCTCAGCATCCGTTCGCCAAATTCTCCGTCGGTAGTGTAGAAACATTGGCTGACCGTCCGGATCAATCAGTGCGCGATGATTTGATCGCATTTTATCACGCCAATTACAGCGCGAATTTGATGACGGTTGCGCTCACCGGACCACAATCGCTCGATGACCTTGAGGCGCTGGCCCAGCAATATTTTGCCGCGATTGCTAATCATGATTATCCCGTGCTTACCGTTGACGCACCGCTAGTGACCAAGGCCGAGCGCCATCAATGGGTCACCATTGCGCCGCTTAAAGAGGTGCGCAAACTCACCCTCGCTTTCTCCGTGCCAGAAAGCCCTGATCAATATCGTACCAAGCCTTTATCTTACATTGCCCATCTGCTCGGTTATGAAGGCCCGGGTAGCCTGATGTCATTATTAAAAAATAAAGGCTATATCAACACACTCTCAGCAGGCGGCGGGATCAGTGGGCGAGACTTTCGCGAGTTTACACTTGGCTTTGCGCTCACCGAATTGGGCTTAAGCCACATCGACGATATCATCACCCATGTTTTTGAAGCGATCGCATTGATTCGACAGAACGGTGTCCAAGCTTGGCGCTATCAGGAAAAGCGGCAAGTGCAAGAGTTAGCTTTTCACTATCAAGACGCACTTCGCCCTATTGATACCGTGAGTCAGTTGGTCATGAATATGCACCATTACGCACCGGCCGATCTCTTGTATGGGGATTATATGATGGCCGGCTTCGATCACACTCAAATTCAAACCATGTTGCAGCATATGAGCGTCGATAACGTTCGAGTGATGCTGGTGGCAAAAGGCTTTAGCCATGATCAGCAAGCAGAATGGTATCAAACGCCTTATTCCATCAAACGGTTTTCTGCTAAGCAAATCGCACAATGGAAAACAGACTCGATATCGCCAGCGCTCGCCCTACCGGATCCAAACCCCTATATTGCCGATGCACTGCACCCGCTCCCCGTTGAGCCCGACCAAAGTGACACCCCGCACTTAATCGAGACGTTGCCAGGCTTTCGTCTCTGGCATGGCCAAGAGCCACACTTCCGCGTGCCGAAAGGGCATGTCTATATTGCCATTGATAGCCCACATGCGGTCGCGACGGTTAAAAATATTGTCATGACCCGGCTTAGCGTTGAGATGTTATTAGAAGCATTGAATGAGCAAGCGTATCAGGCCGAAATTGCGGGCATGAATTACAATTTGTATGCGCACCAAGGCGGCGTGACCTTAACCCTCAGTGGCTTTAACGATAAGCAACCTTTATTACTCAAGCTGATTTTACAGCGATTTTCTCAGCGCAGTTTTAATCCCGAACGCTTTGAAACGATTAAAGCGCAGCTAAAACGAAGCTGGGAAAATGCCGAGAAAAATAAACCACTCAGTCAGCTGTACAACAGTATGACCGGCTTATTGCAACCCAATAACCCACCATATCATGCCCTTTTAAGTGCATTAGAGACGGTGACATTGCGCGATCTACCTGAGTTTGTCGAGGCCATGCTCGCCACCCTCCATGTCGATATGTTTGTCTATGGCAATTGGCACCTTAACCATACGCAAGCACTGGCCAACACCGTTAAAGATGCGCTACGCGTAGAAGGGCAAGCCTATCAAGAATCGGTGCGACCGCTGACCTTGCTCGACGGTGTTGGCACCGTCAGTTATGAGCGCACTCTTGGACACGCAGAGTCCGCGCTCTTGGTGTATTATCAAAGCGCATCTACCGACCCGGAGGCGGTGGCGACCTATACCCTCGCGAACCATCTCATGTCGTCCGCTTTTTTTAACGAATTACGGACTAAACAACAACTTGGTTATATGGTTGGCGCGAACAATTTACCCCTCAATCGTCACCCTGGATTGATTTTTTACGTGCAATCGCCGTTGGCAGGCCCTGAGTTATTAATGGGGGCGATTGACGATTTTTTGAATGCGTTTTTTATGGTGCTCTTGGAGATGAGCGAATCGCGTTGGCAGAGCAGCAAACAGAGCCTACTCGCCCAGGTGCGAGAGCCAGATAATAATTTACGCGCGCGTGCGCAACGTTACTGGATCAGTATTGGCAACAAAGATTATCACTATCAACGTCGCGAGCAAGTGGCCGACGCCATGGCTGAGCTCACACGCGCTGATATGGTACGCTTTGTGGTCAATACCTTAAAACCAAGAACCGCCGATAGACTTGTGATGCACAGCTGTGGCATTGACCACCAAGACGATGCCACCTTAGACGGCGCTTACCCGATTACCGATATTGAGGCTTTCCGCGCACGATGTCGGCGCAGTGAAGACTAACCTACCGTTAAAATATAAAAAAACAGGGCCGCGCTTTATGGCCCTGTTTTTTGCTTGGCGCTCGCTCTTTTTTAAGCGACGCGCTTATTCGGTATCGGGATAGAAGACATCGCCTTCTTTCGCCATTGCCAACAGGCGTTCACAAGGCGCAAACCGTTCACCGTAACGATTTTGATGCGCTTGGAGCAAGCTCACCACACGTTCGATACCAATATGATCCATGTAGCGGAACGGTCCGCCCAAAAATGGCGGAAAGCCAATGCCAAAGATCGCACCAATATCGCCATCTCGTGCGGAGCGAATGACGCCCTCGTCGAGGCAACGTGCCGCCTCATTCAGCATCATCAGCGCGCAACGCTGGGCTACTTCATGACCCGACAAACTCGCATTGAGTTTAATGTTCAATAAGCTATAGATCTTTTTATCAACCTGCTTACCTTTGCTGCCTTTTTTACTGGCATCGTAGCGATAAAAGCCTTTACCGGTTTTACGCCCTTTACGGTCATCATTTAACAGCACATCAAAGACATCTGGCGCTTCAAAGCGCTTACCCAGCTCCTGGGTGAGAATTGGCGCAATTTTAGCCCCAATATCAATACCCACTTCGTCAAGTAACGTAATAGGACCGACCGGGAAACCAAAGTCGAGCAATGCATTATCGATATGCTCAATCGTTTCGCCAGCCAATAACACACGCGCCGCCTCGTTCATGTACGGGGCAAGAATCCGGTTCACATAGAATCCAGCGCTATCCCCCACCACAATCGGTGTTTTCCCCTGTTTGCGAGCAAGCTCAACCACGGTAGATATCGTCTTATCACTGGTCCCTTGGTGTGGAATTACCTCGACTAAAGGCATTTTTTCCACCGGGCTGAAGTAATGCAAGCCAACAACCTTCTCTGGCCGCTGGCTGCCTTCGGCAATTTGGTGGATAGGCAGTGAAGAGGTATTGGTGGCAAAAATAGCGTCTTTACTTGTTATCGACTCCATCTCTTGCACCATGCGGTGTTTTAGCGATAAATCTTCAAACACCGCTTCAACCACCACGTCAGCATTCGACAAGGTCGTGGCTTGTGTGTCACCAGACAGTTGCATCATGGTCGCTTGCAACTCAGCTTTACTGATTTGCTTGCGCTTCCGCTTTTTGTTGAGCAACGCGTAACTGTAGCGAAGCGCGTTTAAAATGCCGTCTTCACTGACATCTTTCACTCGCACGGGGTAACCGGCTTTGGCAACGGAGACATGGGCGATGCCCGCCCCCATCAAGCCACCACCGAGAACACCGACTCGTTCAACCTGACCTGGCTCAGCGTCCGCGCCATTTTCTTTTTTCATCGCGGTCGTTGCAAAGAAGAGACTGCGTAATGACTTTGATTCAGGCGTCATCACCAGCTCGCCAAACTGTCGAGCTTCTTCCGCGAAACCTGTTTTTAGTCCTTTATCTAGGCCTTTTTTGACCACCGCTAAGATAGCATCCGCTGCCGGATAATTACCCCGCGTTTTGGCACGCGCTTTTTTACCCGCTTGATCAAAGACGAGGTTACGCCCTACCGAATTTCCGCTTAACATCCAGCTTTGCCATGTCCGGCTACGTTTCGGCTTGGACTTTTGCGCCAACGCTTCGGCGACATCAAGCAGAACCGTATTCGGGACACAATCATCAATCACGCCGAGTTTTTTCGCTTTCTTCGCCCGAAGCTGCTTACCGGTTAGCATCATGTCCAATGCATCGGGGACGCCTATTAAGCGCGGTAAACGCTGCGTACCGCCCGATCCGGGAAGCAGACCAAGTTGCACCTCCGGCAAGCCCAGTCGCGTTTTATCCCAATCAGTAGCAACCCGACTGTGACAGGCAAGCGCTAACTCTAACCCACCGCCTAAACAAGGACCATGAATCGCAGCCACCACATGAAAAGGCAGTTTTTCAATACGTGAGAATAAGGCTTGTCCTTGCCCCGCGATCTCACTCGCTTGTTCGGCACTTTCACACGCCTCTAGCATGCGCACGTCAGCGCCTGCGACAAAGTTGTCCGGTTTGCCAGAGTGAATCACCAGTCCTTTAATCGACTGGTTGCCCTCGAGTTGATCCAGCACCGCTGAAACGCCCTCGACAAAACTCGCTTGCAAGGTGTTCATGCTCTCGCCAGGCACATCAATGGTCAGCCAAGCAATGTAATTATCAGCAATCGTTAGCGTAAAGGCTTGTGTATTATCGGTTGTCATTATTCTGCCTCCAAGATCATTGCAGCACCTAGCCCACCAGCCGCACACGCGGTGTTAAGCGCTAATCCTCCACCACGACGTTTAAGCTCACGCAGTGTTTGAGTGATCATGCGCGCGCCTGTAGCAGCAAAGGGGTGGCCGTAAGCAAGCGAGCCGCCCAGCACGTTGAATTTGTCCATATCAATTTCACCGATGGCGCGATCACGATTGAGGTGCTCACGGGCAAAGGTATCAGAGGCAAACATTTTCACATTCGATAGGGTTTGCGCGGCAAACGCTTCGTGCATATCAATTAAGGTGAGATCCGCCAACGTGATCCCCGCGCGGTCTAACGCCATCGGGGTCGCATACGAAGGGCCCATCAACATATCTTTTTGTACGCCAATCGCCGAAAACGCGTAGGAGCGTATATAGCCTAAGACCTCGAGTCCAAGCGCTTTAGCACGGCTTTCTGGCATCATTAATACTGCCGCCGCACCATCAGTAAGCGGCGTACTGTTTGCCGCGGTCACAGAGCCATGTTTACGGTCAAATGCAGGGCGTAATTTGGCATAATCTTCCAGGGTGGAATGGGGACGCAAGTTATTATCTTGTCCAATCCACGCTTTGTATGGTTCAGGGTACGCCGTCATGACTTCATCACTAAGCAAGCCTTCATCCCACGCTTTACTGGCAAGCTGATGAGAGCGAAGCGCGAGTGCGTCTTGATCGCCTCGTGAAATTTGATGTGACTTCGCCATTTGTTCAGCGGTCTGCCCCATGCTGAGGCCGGTTGAGTATTCGGCGACGGCCGGTGGTACAGGGGCTAAATCTTTAACCGATAGCTTACTGAGCAGCTTTAAGCGCTGACTCATGGTTTTCGCTTTGCTTAAATCTAACAAGGTACGGGCGAGCTTTTTGCTTACGCCAATCGGCAAGACCGATGACGAATCCGCGCCCCCGGCAATTCCCACTTGGATATTGCCTGCAATCATGCTTTCTGCCACATTGGCGACGGCTTGAAAGCTGGTCGCACAGGCACGGGTGACACTGTAGGCATCGGTGTGAATGTCCATCCCCGTACCCAATACAATTTCTCGCGCAATGTTGGGGGCTTCAGGCATTTGTACTACCTGCCCAAACACCACTTGATCAATGTCTTTTGGGGAAATACTGCTGCGGTTCAGCAGTTCTTGTACCACCATTTTGCCCAAATCAACCGCTGGCACATCAGTGAAAGCGGTTGATTGGCGCGCAAATGGCGTACGCAGCCCAGACACAATGGCAATACGATCGCCATTGCCGGTTTTAAGATGTTGCTGAGACGTCATCACTGCTCCTTAGGATGTTCTACAGGTCTGACCAGGATTGTAACCAAATTGTTACTAGCTTAAAACACCCGTTTTAATTGATTGGTAAGATTGCCAACAAGCGCACAGTTCCGTGTACCCTGTACCGAGAGTGATTTAATAACAGCAGATTGAAAAGAAACTACGGCATAAAAAAAGGGGCTACACGCTAGCGTGAGCCCCAAAAAAGATTGGAAAGCAAAACGATAATCTGGGAAGTGTGCAGTGCTTTTCCCGCACCCAGATCCGAACAGAAAGTCATATCATTCAAAAAGGAAACGCCGTTCACTCAACCTCACGAGTGTCGACACATGGCCGATAACGACAGGGTTAACTTTACCGATTTGCAGGGATTCAATATTGAAACAGATCAAACTTGTGCCGATTTTTCACCTAAGCTGAAATTAAATGACAAATCACTCGGTCTATAGACGGACGCATCGATTAAAAAGGTTCATCCTGCATGACTCGACAAGCCCGCTACGAGGCATTGGTACGCGCTTGGCACCGTGATCTCTACCGGTATGCCTATTGGTTGGCCAAAGATCCACATATCGCCGAAGACTTAGTTCAAGAGACGTGCCTGCGTGCCTGGCGATCCTTGGACAGTTTGCACGACGAGAAGGCAGCGAAAGCCTGGTTGATCACTATTTTGCGCCGAGAAAACGCACGACGTTTTGAGCGCAAACAGCACGATCATATCGATATACAAGACGGAGAATGGGAAGATAAAACCCGTCCCAGCCAAGAAGCTTCAATGGAGCAGCGCTGGTTACATCGACAAATTGCCGCCCTCGCCCCGGAATATCGCGAACCATTGGTGCTCCAAGTGATTGTCGGCTTTAGCGGTGAGGAAATTGCGCAACTGTTAGATTTAAATAAAAACACCGTGATGACACGCTTATTTAGGGCCCGTGCACAACTCAAAGAAGCGCTTGATAATCCAACGGCAGGAGGGCAACAGTATGGACGATCTTGAATTTCGACGCCGTCTTTTGGCCGACCCGTCTGATCCCGAGCTACAGGCATCGAAGGCGGCCTCTCCTCGTCATCAACGCTATGCCGAGGATGTCGCCAATCTCGATAGCAAAATAGACCAAGCGCTTCGCGTTGATGTGCCTGAGGACTTAGCCGATAAAATTCTATTTTCACAAACCAACGATACCGAGCAACCCAAGCGCCGAACTCGCGGGTACCTTGCTATGGCAGCATCCATTGCGTTTGTGTTTGGACTGACACTCGGCCAGTTAAATTGGGGCATTACGACGCCGGATCTAAATCGTACTGCACTGGATCACTACTATCATGAACAGACATTTATTGCGGGCATCAACGAAGCCGCGACGGTTGAGCAAGTGAACGCCAAATTGCAACCTTTTGGAAAAGCCTTCAGTAAGTTGCCAGGCGAGATCACCTATATTAATCATTGCAGCTTTGGTGGCCAACACGCACTGCATATGGTGATGCGAGCCAGCGGGCAGACCTATACGGTGTTTGTGGTGCCATCGGCCAGCCAAGCGCCAGCCGAGAAAAGCGATGGCACAATGCACTCGGTCAGCCTGCCGGTACAATCGGCCAATGTCATCGTGGTGGGCAAGACCAGCGGCCAGGCCGCTCCACTGGCTGAGCAGCTACAGCAACAACTCACGCCCACTGCAATCTAGTATCAAGCTGCGGATAATCAGCGACAGCTTACGCTGTTAACAGACAGGCTCCTGGACAACAAGGTGCCTGTTTTTAGCGACGATTCTCATCATCGACGTTAGCCAACCCGCTAACTCCCCTCTCTTTCGTTACAGCTGTTCGCTGAGTTTCCTTTCACCTGATGCGAATTCCATCAACTTATTAGATTATTCAACTGAAAAATAAAAAATTACAAATTATTATTTTATTTTAATCCATTTTGGCAGCGCTAAATTGATTTGCGCGCACGAGCTTTTACTCTAGGCCTCCCTTTAAAC
>NZ_MUFI01000049.1:0-28449 GCF_001996265.1 Salinivibrio sp. MA440 | reverse complement strand
TTTTATTTGTGCGGGCATTATCATGTCATTATGTTTTATAGTCGTGATAATGACTTACATTTGTCATTTTAGCGATTTTCTATACCAATAAAGAGCCCTGACATGAGAAATCCTCATTTTTCTACCCTTGCTGTTCATGGTGGTGATCAAACCGACAAAGGTCACCATGCGGCTTTTACTCCGATTTATACCGCCAGTAGCTTTATTCAGCCCGATCTGAGCCATCAAGCAGACTTTGGCTACTCCCGTGTTGGCAATCCAACACGATATGCTTACGAGAGTGCGTTGGCGGCGCTCGAGCAAGGCTGTTATGCGACCGCGACGGCCTCGGGGATGGCTGCGACAGCCTTGGCCTTAGAACTGCTACCCGCAGGCGCGCACATTATTGCGATGCGCGGTGTGTATGGGGGTACACATCGCTTGTTCGACAAACTCCGCGCCACCAATAACGGACTCAGTGTCGATTATGTTGATCTCAATGACTTGGACGCCGTGGCGGCAGCCGTCAAACCAAGTACTGCCATGGTTTGGATTGAAACTCCGACGAATCCCTTGTTAGAACTGGTTGATATTGCTGCGATTTGCCAGTTTGCCCGCGAGCATGCCTTATTAACCTGTGTGGATAACACCTTTGCGACCGCCTGGAACCAAACGCCACTGAGCTTGGGGGCGGATATTGTGATGTTGTCGACCAGCAAATACATTGGTGGGCATTCTGACATGATTGGCGGCGCGCTGGTCACCGCAGATGAAACTTTGGCGAAAAAAATTGATTTTGCCAAAACCACGGTCGGCGCAATTGCCTCGCCATTTGATGCTTATCTCGCGTTACGCGGATTAAAAACGCTCGATCTGCGTATGCAGCGTCAATGCGATAATGCGCTAAACGTTGCGACCGCGCTGGAAAACCACCCTGCCATTGAAGCGGTTTTCTATCCGGGCTTACCGTCACACCCGCAACATGCGCTTTGTCAGACGCAAATGCGCTCAGGGGGAGCAGTCGTCACCATTCAGTTAAAAGGCACGCGGGTCGAAAGCGAGCGATTTTTAAGCCGCTTACGTTACTTTATCTTGGCGGAATCGCTGGGTGGTGTGGAAAGTATGATTAACCATTCAGCGTCCATGTCTCACGGCTCCATGAGTGAAGAGGAACGCGAGGCGATGGGGGTTTTCGATACCACCTTCCGGCTCTCGGTCGGCATTGAAGACAGTCGTGACTTGATTGATGATCTCCTGTATGCGCTCGATCAGGAGGCATCATGACCGATTATGGCGTCTGGACGGTGGTGACGCCCCTGGTCACGATTGTGCTTGCGGTGGTCACGCGTCAGGTCATTCTGTCGCTACTGACAGGGGCGATGGTGGGTTATACCGTGATCGCCAATTTCAATCCATTCGCTGGCGTTGCCAAGGCACTGGATAGTTATATTGGTGTGTTTGCCAGTGCGGGAAACACGCGCACCATCTTGTTTTGTTTTATGGTGGGTGGATTAATTCGTCTTATCCAAGTCACTGGTGGCACGCGGGCCGTGATTCATGCGCTCACCGAGCGTGCTCAATTGGTGAAAAATCCGATTGCGGTGCAGTTGCTCGCGATGGTCACCACCATGCTGATTTTTATTGAAAGCTCCATTTCCATTATGTCAGCGGGGACGGTGAGTCGTGATTTAGCCGATCACTATCGCGTCTCTCGCGAGAAGCTCGCCTATGTGATCCAGTCATCCTGCGTCGCGACCTGCTCTAGTGTGATGATCAATGGTTGGGGTGCCGCGATGATGGCGATTATCGGCGTGCAAGTCAGCAAAGGTTATGTTGAAGGGGAGCCCTTCAACATTCTATTGCACGCTATTCCTTACAACTTAATGGCGTGGCTCTCCTTGCTAGCAGTGCTGTTTTATGTGCTCACTGGGGCGAGTTGGGGGCCAATGGCGAAAGCTGACCAACGTGCAGCAGCCGGGCAAGTACTGCGTGAGGGCGCCTTTCCTATTGCTGGCGATCATCAGCGCGATGATGAGCCGCTAGGCAAAGTGAGCTATTTTGTTCTGCCGTTACTGAGCACCATTTTAATGGTGCCGGTGGGCCTGTTTATCACCGGTAATGGCGATATTGCCTCTGGGTCTGGCTCGACTGCTGTTTTTTGGGCGGTGATGGGAGGGACTGCGGTCGCGATGGCTTTCTTTATCGGCACGCGTGTCTTGTCGTTAGATGCCTTTTTCCGCCACCTGTTAGCCGGATACGCCAATATGATGCCTCTGGGGGCAATTATGTCGCTGGCATTTTTAATGGGGGATTTATCGGCAGACTTACATACGGGACACTACATCACTCAGGTGATTGATGGCATTTTGCCTGCGGGATTATCAGCCGCTTTTGTCTTTGTGATTGCCGCTATCATGTCACTGGCGACCGGGACCTCGTGGGGCACGTTTGCAATCATGATCCCGATAGGTATTCAGGTTGGCGCTGCGACAGGCATTGACCCGCACTTAATGATTGGCGCATCGATATCTGGGGCCATTTTTGGCGATATGACGTCACCAATCAGTGATACCGGCATTGTCGCGTCGATGGCAACAGGCAATGATCATGTTGATCATATCCGCACGCAATTTCCTTACGTTATGGTCGTAGGAGCGATTAGCACAATGGCATTTGCGATCTTAGGGAGTATTTAAAGAGAGACTGCCTAAGCGATGGCGCGGGCGGTTGAATAACCTCAATGCAAGCGTTGTTACTGCATTGAGGCGTAAAGGCAAGCAGGGGCGTTGTTACCAAAAAAGCCCCCTCTAAACGATTGGCTAGATCTTGTTGATGATTGGTGCTGTTTGCTGATTTAAATACGCGATAATGTCATCCGATTCGTACATCCAACGCGTGTCTCCAGCATCATCTTCGATACGCAAACAGGGCACTTTAATACGGCCACCACCTTGCTCAAGCGCTTGCCGTGCGGCCAGATCACGTTTGGCATCTTTAACCGCCAAAGGTAGCCCCAGTTTGCGACTCGCCTGACGAACTTTGACACAAAACGGGCATGCAGCAAATTGATAGAGCGTGAATTGTTCTGACAACCGCTCAAGTGCTTGTGTTTGTTCGGCACTTAACTTGGGAGACTTAGGTTTGGTTAAGGCCTCGACAACGAGAATAATTTTTCCAAGGATCCAACGAATAACGCCCATATAACCTCCATGCGTTCAATAAAGCCAGAGTGTAACACGCCAAACACGTTTGCTCATCGTTAACATATTGTTCCTGTATGGAAATAAAGTGTTTCCACCTGAGTACAGAATCGCGTTGTGCCTCTCGATCGCGCTGTTAGACTATGCATGCGACAACCTCACGATAAAAAGCAAACGATTACGAGTACCCTATGATACTGCAAGCTATTGACTTCCAAGCACCGAATGCGGAGCAAGCATTTGTTGAATCTTTACGTGAAACAGGCTTTGGCGTTCTTAAAAACCACCCGCTACAACAGCAGCGAGTCGCTGATATTTACCAAGAGTGGGAAGGCTTTTTTAACACCGAGGAAAAGCACGATTTCACCTTTAAGTCAGACACGCAAGATGGCTTTTTCCCCGCTAAAATTGCGGAAACGGCGAAAGGCCATACCAAGCGTGATCTAAAGGAGTTCTTTCATTATTACCCTTGGGGGCAGTGTCCTGAAGCACGACGAGATAACCTGCAATCTTATTATCAACAAGCGACCAGTTTAGCTGAAACCTTGTTGTCTTGGGTTGAGCGTCAATCGCCTGTCAGCGTCAGTGAGCACTACTCACAATCACTGTCGAGTATGATTGCGGGGAGCGAACAGACGTTACTGCGCGTATTACATTATCCGCCGTTAAACGGTGATGAAGAGCTAGGTGCAATCCGGGCCGCCGCGCACGAGGATATTAACTTGCTCACTATCCTTCCGGCGGCGAATGAGCCGGGCCTGCAGGTGAAAGCCAAAGATGGTAGTTGGTTGGATGTACCGTGTGATTTTGGCAATTTGATTGTCAATATTGGTGATATGCTGCAAGAGGCATCGGGCGGCTATTTCCCATCAACCACCCATCGCGTGATAAACCCTGAGGGGGCGGATAAAACTAAAGCACGTATTTCCTTACCACTGTTTTTGCATCCCAAACCAGAAGTGGTGTTGTCTTCTCGCCACACTGCGAAAAGCTACTTAATGGAACGTCTGCGTGAGCTGGGCGTGATCTAGTGTCTGTCCTTTATCCTTGCCAAGGGGGGGGGGCTGCCTTGGCAAGGATGATTTACCTGGTCAGCAAGTGTGCTTCCCTTTCTACTGCAAGGCGTCTTCAATGCGCTGTGCCGTTTTTTCGTCGACCCACTGATGCCATTCAGTGCGATAGCGGCGTAGAAATTCGTCAGCGGCTATTTCACCGTCCGCTTGGTAGGTATCCATCCAAGCCAGCATGTCACTCATCACTTGGTTATCGTATTCACGGCGATTGATATAGTTAAATGCTGCTGGCGCTTGCTCGGCAAAGGATGCAGTGGTCAAAGAGTGTACGGGAGAGACCGGAAATGCAGTGACCTTAGGTGATTGGCAATCTGCCTGGGTGATGCATTGTTTGTAGTGTTCCAGATCGACATCAGCGCCTAAGTCGACCTCAACCATTTCATATTTTCCCATCACAGGCGTCGGCGCCCAATAATAGCCAAACCAAGGGTTTTGTCGCTCGTTAGCACGTGCGATGGTGCCGGCCAATCCAGCGGCGGAGCCTGGATCGACAATTTCAAAGCCGGCTTTGTCGAGCTCAAGGGCGTTAAAAATATGTTCAGCGGAGATTTGACACGTCCATCCCGCGGGGCAACCCATGAATGCTGCTTTATCGGGATCTTCAGGATGCGGGAAAAGATCTCGCTGGGCTTTAATGCCCTCAATCGTTGCTAGCTCAGGGTGTTTATCAACCATGTATTTGGGGACCCAAAAGCCTTCGTTGCCGCCTTGTGAGAACGCGTCACCGGCATAGCGGAGCCGCCCCTCATTGACGCCTTTATCTAACATTGCTTTATGAGAGTTGGTCCAAAACTCTGGCGCAATATCAGGTTCGCCTTTTTCTGTCATTGAGACACCAGTAGGCATGGTATCGCCTGGAACCAAAGACGCATTACATCCGTAACCATGTTCCAAGATAAACTGATCGACATGTGCCATTAAAGTGGCTGAATTCCAATTCATATCAGCAATGGAAACATCGCCGCAAGCCTTGTTTTCATTGGCTTGCGCTGTGGTGGCGCAAACGAATAGGATGCTAACCAGCAGCCGATTTGGTGTCGTTATCATGGCGTGTCCTTGCTTGGTAAGTGCTTTAAGTGTCGAAAAAGTAACATGAGGTAAGAGCGCGATCTATACTCAGGGCAACCGATCTTGATGAAAATACTGAAATTCATATTAACGGAAGCTAACGATCGTCATTATGTCAAGAAAAGAGCAACTCAATGCGATAGAAAAAAACAAGAAGTCATCGCTGTTAGCTGTCACTCAAGCGGTACTGAAGTTGGGGGGGGAATCTTGGTGCGTGTTCATATTCAGACACCGACTAAAGTTGAGTTTGACCGACACCACTGCAAGTCAAGATATGGGTATCAGTGGTGTTATAATGAACTGCCGTTTGATGGGCGGTCGCTATCATTGTGGGTTTCAATTTGATGAACGTTCTAAGTCACGAAGCGCGTGGTTGGTCACCAATTTAGACTACGGTGGTGAGCAATATCGTCTATCGATGCCTCACAATGATGGCGAGCTGACGTCCAGTCTTTCCTAGCGCCTATCTACCACTGAGATAACGGTCTACGACTGAGGTAATGGTGTGACCCGCAATACACTGCCATTTCTTCTATCAGTGAGGATGAGTAAACTGCCGTCACGTGCCTGTATTACGTCGCGAATGCGGCCAAACTCGCCATCAAGCATCCGCTCCTCATGAATCACTTTGCCATCTTCCAATACTAGCCTGACTAATAGCCCAAATTTTAAAGAGCCAAGCAGCAGGTTGCCTTGCCACATTGGGAAGCGATCACTGTCAACCATGATCATGCCTGACGGTGCAATTGACGGATCCCAATAATAAACCGGTTGGCGCATCCCTGGTTTTGATGTCCCCTCTCCGATTTGTGTGCCCAGTCCATAGTTAACGCCATATGTTATAGTCGGCCAGCCATAGTTTTCACCGGCGAGAATAACGTTGAGTTCATCGCCACCTTGGGGACCGTGCTCATGTGCCCAAATACGTGTGCCTGTGTTATCGAGGGCGATGCCTTGGATATTTCGGTGCCCGAAGCTAAACACCTCCGCACGTTTGTTATCCGCCTGTAGGAAGGGATTACTCTTCGGCACTGTACCATCAAGATTAAGACGCACGAGCGTGCCCAGATGATCGTCGGCAAATTGCGCGCGATCGCGGTGGCCACGATCGCCGAGCGTGATATATAGGTGCTCAGAAGTGACCAATAAACGACTGCCAAAATGGCGCCCGCCACTGCGTTTGGGAGAGGCTTTAAAAATAACACGACTGTCAATGAGTACATCTTTAGACAGTGTGGCCATTATAACCTCAGTACCGGCTTGTCCTCGCTCGTCGATGGCGGCATAGGAAAGATATAAACGCTGGTTGGTCGCAAAATCAGGTGCCAAGGCGATATCTAATAGGCCCCCTTGCCCCTCTTGAAACACGTTTTTTGGGGTGCCTAAAATGGAGACGACCAGCCCATTGGGTGTCAGCCGTTTAAGCTTGCCGTCACGCTCGGTAATCAGTAGATCGCCATCCGGAAGCTCAGTGATCCCCCATGGATGAGAAAAGCCGGATTTCAGTGTTTCAACACGAAGGCTCACCGCCTCCGTGTTGATGGTTTTTGCCTCTGCAGCCCCTATTGTCCCAAGAAACAGAACGACCAAGCACAATGAATGCGACAAACGCATTGCTCACCTCCCATTAATGTGTGCGTAGTTTTTCGTACAAGCGGTCTTTGAGGTGCGCGCGCTGTCGTTTCATGGCAGTAAATATGTCGTCGCTGGTGGGGATTTGGTTCATCTCTAAACCACGAATATGGTGATCGAGTTGATGATAGCGTTGCGCATCGAGCTGAAACGCGGGGTCATATTGCTTAAGGTGGTGGATACGATCGCGATGCTCCGGAAAATCAAAAACGAGTGCGTGGTTTTCTCCTTGCATACAGCCTCCTGTTATCGGCCTGCCTTTTATAAGGTTAGGCCTGCTTACCGCGATTATCCAAATTTCATCGATGATAATCACGGTGATGTAGTAGGCGAGCTGTCTAGGTCTTTGTCTTTTCGGGAAAAGAGACGCGTTGACCATCGGTCTTCAGAAGGCTAATGGTGCGTGGAGAGCCATCTTCATTCAAGGTGACCAATCCTACGGCGCTGGCATTAACGAGACGCTTCGGGCCTGGCGTATCAGGGTCGCGCCGATCAATGCGCATACGCTTGCGTTTAGTGAGCCAATTCAGTGGAGACAGTGGGCTGAATAAAACGCGATCGCACCACTCGCAAAAGCTCAGAAGTGGCTCGGGGAAGCGGTTTTTGAAACCACTGGCAGTTATTTGCCACAAACGCGGACTATGGGTGCGAAATCGGATTCGAATATCATAAGCAAACGAGTAATGCACATCCCCAGATAAAATCACATAATTGGTGGGCGTACGTTGATGACGAAAAATACTGAGTAGCGTATTGGCACTCCCTGGGTGGGCCATCCAGTTTTCGGCATCGACGACAGTCGGCGCGCCTAGCCAGGTCGCAATTCGCTGTAATACCTCGATAAATTTAACGCCAAACATGGGAGCGGCAGAGACGATCACCGCGCTATCATGCCTTAACAGATCATGTTGAAAATCCATCAGTGCTTCCCAGTCCATCAGGCCCGACGGTTTATTCATTCGTGACTCGGATCGCCAGCGACGAGTGCGTGTATCTAACACAACAAGATGTGGCGTGGTTGGTACCGTGTAATGCCAGTGCTCAAAGCGCAGACATTGCTCCACCATAGCCTGGTGCGTCTCTGTTTGTGTGTCCAGGTCGCAAACACTAATGGGCTGATAGGCGCTTTGGCGAGCGGTAGTGAGAAAGTCTTGGCCAAAGTTATCGGGCGCATTGCCCCAACCTTGGCACAACCAGTAAGCCATCAGACCATTGCCGATAATGCGACGAGAAAAGGGATTGAGATACGCGGCCTGCTCCCAACCGACGGTGATATTCCAATCATCCGTGATGTCATGGTCATCAAAGATCATATAGGTTGATAGATGTGCGAATAGTCGCTGCACACCGGTTAAACCGGAACGAAAGGCATTGAGTGCGAGTGTTTCTTGTTGATAGCGTTCGCGTTGACTGTCGGTAAGTTGACTGGGGAGATGAAGATGAGGTCCGTCTGTTAGCGTCCAAGAAACGGGAGCCCAAACCAGCAAATACATGGCGACGTGTTCTGCAAAGCTTATCAAGTGATTGGAGACGGTTTTGGAGGTAAAAATAGGCTGTGGTTGACCAAACAGTCTCTCTAAACGGCCGCCCTTTTCCGCGCGCTGGCTAGGGAGGAGCTTGCCACGTTGAACATAGCTGTCAGGATGTGTATCCAAGGCACGGCAGTCGACAATGGGCGCGGCCTCGAAATACTCATTTTTAAGACCTAATACGGCAATTAACCGGCGAATACGCTGCAGCATCGGCGTGGCGACGTCATCTGCGTAGATTTGATCCCCACTCATAATCAACATATTGGGCCAGTGTGGTATGGGGGTCGTGGCCAAATGTTGGTCGAGAGTGACGAGGGCATCATCGCAGCAATGGTGGGGATGTCGGCATGAGCCATGTGCGATGTGGGTGGCTTTTGAGGGAATACAAAAAGAGGGCGCTTGCTCGTTGTCATACAAGATATCCGGTTGGATGTCCGCCATTCCCCTGTGGTTGATCTGTATATCGTATGACAACGGGAGATCGACGGGAAACCCATGAGCCGACCGGAGATGATGAAGCACGACCCACGCACGCTCGCCAAGACGAAACCAATGTCCGGCTGACAATGGCATGGATGCTAATATCTGGTTGTGCTGATAAACTGACACGGTGCCATCTTCGGGCTTTTGTGTTAGCACTGACCATAACGTCACTTCATGCTGTGTCGTACGCCGTAGCATGGGGCCGGCAATAAAGAGTGGGAGCGATGCGTCTTTATCCAATGTCTCTGGGTCCTCGAAATCAGCTACTGGGCTACTGGGCTACTGGGTTGTATATTTGTACTTTTACCTACGTGAGTGCAAAGAAGATAGTTTAATCGTCTGATTTGTTGCCTTTTTAGCCATTCGAGCCGAGTATGTGGGGATTTATTGAAAAAAGGGTTGCACCGAGATAATGGATTGCCTATCATCTCGCTCGTTGTCGAAAAAGACAATTCCCCCATAGTTCAGTTGGTAGAACGGCGGACTGTTAATCCGTATGTCACTGGTTCGAGTCCAGTTGGGGGAGCCAAATTTAGAGAAAGCGCTAGTCGAAAGACTGGCGTTTTTTTTTGGCTTTTGTCACGTATTGTCAAACGCCACGCTAGGTAGCGTGGCGTTTGCACTTTCTGCCATTAATTTTGCGTTATGTATAGATTACGGGTGTACCGCAATTTATTCGGGTTCTCAACGTTATAACCGCCTACTTTAGGGCTTTTAATCACACTACGTGTGTAGAAGTACAGCGGAATGGCTGGCATGTCGCGAGCAAAAATACGCTCAGCTTCTTGATAGTAATCGTTGCGTTTTTCTGGGTCGACGACCGTTAGAGCTTGATCCAGCGCGTGATCATAATCTTTATTCCCCCAACTGGTTTTATTCATACCGTCACTACTGAAATAGCTCAAGAACGTCGATGCTTCGTTATAGTCACCAATCCAACCGTCTCGGGCGACATCAAAATCTTTTTGCAGCACTTTTTGTAAAAAGGTTTTCCACTCTTGGTTGGCTAAGTTGACATCAACCGGGAGGTGGCGTTTCCACATCGAGGTTACTGCCAGTGCCAGTTTTTTGTGTGACTCCATAGTGTTGTAAACCAGTTCAAACTCCAGTGGATTGTCTTGCGTAAACCCGGCTTCCGCCAATAAGGATTTGGCTTTTTGATAGCGCGCATCCTGACTCATTTCCGCCCATTCAAGCTTGGGTGCCTCAAAGTGGTTAATCGCTGGTGGGGTAGCGCCATACGCAGGAATTTGGCCTTGGCCGAGAATAATATCGGTGATGATGTTTCTATCAATGGCATAAGATAAGGCTTTGCGCACTCTGACATCGTCAAAAGGGGCCTTTTCGGTATTAAATAAGTAATAATAGGTTGCCAAAGACGGCATGGTGATCAATTCATTAGGGCGTTCTTTTTTGATTTGATCATACGCTTCCAAAGGGAAGCTCGAGGTGATATCGATCTCGCCGGTACGATAACGGTTATATTCAGCATTGACATTACTTGATGCAACATACGAAGTCTTATTAATCACTGTTTCTTTGTCGTTCCAATAAAGCGGATTTCGCTCAAGATCAATGCGCTCATTAATGACCCAGTTAGTGAGATTGTAGGCACCCGAGTTCACCATATTGTTGGGGCGAGTCCAGCTGTCACCAAACGCTTCAAGCGCATGTTGTGGTACTGGATACGTTGATGAGTGAGTCAGCATATTGGGGAAGTAAGGCGTACGACGTTCCAGGGTAAACTCAACCGTGTGATCGTCAATGGCTTTAACCCCGAGTTGCTCTGCTGGCTTTTCGCCGTCAGTGATCGCTTTTGCGTTCTGAATATTGGCGGTCCCTAAATACCAAGCGTAAGGCGCACCTGTAACAGGATCGACGACGCGTCGTAAGGTAAAGATAACGTCGTCGGCCGTTATAGGCTCACCGTCTGACCATTTCGCATCACGTAGATGAAACGTATATTTAAGTCCATCGTCACTGATTTCCCAGTCTTTCGCCAGGCCGGGCACAACCTCGCCTTCTGGATTGCGAATCATTAACCCTTCAAATAAATCAGAGATAATTTTATTGCTGGCGGTATCGCTGGATTTGGTTGGGTCTAGTGTTGGTACTTCACCGGCGACGCCCCAAATGAGGGTCTGTTCATTAGCAAGGGTGACATTCTCTGGCACTTGGGCGGCAAACGCTGAACTGCATAATGCTAACGCCATGGCACTGGCGAGTATCTTGATTTTCATAAGCCTTCCTTGGTTGAGTGTTTTGTTAATAAATCTTAACAATCAATAGATTAACCCTAATTGCTGATGAAATAAAACCTAGATGAAAGAAATATGATGCGCGTTGGTGACAGCAATAAAAGGTGACACCTCGCGAGCAGCATTAAACAGGGGTTTAAGCGATTAAAGCAGCATGATCGTTGGTCTTCCTGGTGTTTGTATGGCTAAGTTGTCATGCTTTTAGCATAGAAACACGATGACTTGCTAAGCTCGTTGGATTATGCGAGCCTCAAACATTCATCTTAAATCAAATAAAATCAAGGCAAGGAACTGCTTCTGACTGTTACAAGGAGAGTAAAATGAAAGTGTACGGACATCCGCTGTCAATAAATGTTCAGAAAGTGATGTGGTTGATTGAGGAGCTGGATTTAAGTATTGCGCTAGAAGAAGTCGATATTCGTCATAGCCATCGTGACGCACAAGCCATCGCTGAGCGTTGTCCGATGCAACAAACCCCCGTTTTAGAAGACGGCCCGAATAGCGTGTGGGAGTCACATACCATATTGCGCTACCTCGTTGCTTGTTATGGTAACAAAATGTGGTATCCGGATTGTGCGTTTCAACGATCATGTTATGAACGCTGGATGGACTGGTGTCTCTCCTCATTCCAACCCGTTATTAAAAGGGCGTTATTCTCTTCAGCCTCTGACCACCCACATGCTATGTCTTCACAAGCTATGTCTTCACAAGCTATGTCATCACAAGCTATGTCATCACGAGAAAAGGCGCTAGAGCAGTGTCGTTATCATCTGGAACGAATCGATGAGGTACTGGCGGAGCAAAAATATCTCGCATCAGATCGCATAACATTGGCTGATATTGCGATAGGAAGTTTGATCCATAGCTTGCATAATGAGGCGTCTTTAACCTTGCCACCTAATATCTCTCGCTGGTATCAGCAGTTAGCTGATTTGCCAGGCTATCAGCGTTGGATCATGCAAGCAGAGTCGACTCTGCCTGCATAATACAAGCCTTAACACTGTCTTTGTTACAGTGTTTTTAGGGGGCCGACCACGCATAACGCATTCTGGTAGCCGGGTTGCTGCTCAACTTGCTCCAGATAGCGAAAAATGTTGGCGTGATGTTCGGTATGAAGCTGTGGGCGCGCTGCCAATAATGGAAAACTCATTTGAATATCGGCCGCTGTGATTTGGTCCCCACAGAGCCATTTATGATGCGCTAAATGATTATCTATCATAGCGAAATGGTCGTGTAACTGCGGCGTCAGGAACTGCTGCTTCACACCATCCATCAGCTTCCGGGCTAGGGGCCGAATAAAAAATGGCATGGGAGATTCTGGAATTTTACTGAATATCAGAGACATCACCAATGGTGGCATCAGAGAGCCTTCGGCATAATGCATCCAGTATCGATAGAGGCTCTTCTCTGTTTTTGTTTCAGGTATTAAGCTGCCATCCCCGTATGTATCTAACAAATATTCAATGATTGCGCCAGATTCCGCAATCACAATGTCCCCGTCTTCGATCACGGGCGCTTTCCCCAAGCTGTGTATTTGTTTCAACTCACGCGGTGCGAGTTTGGTTTTTGGGTCACGCTGGTGGCGAACCAACTGATATGGAACCGCCAAAGACTCCAATAACCAAACAATACGCTGAGACCGCGATTGCTCTAAATGATGTAAAGTAATCATATCGGACCGTTTTAGACTGTAATTTAAAAACTAGGCTCGGGATAACGTACGACTCTAATGCTGATTCGATCAATAATGGTTGGCAGATCATTGGGTAAGAGCGGGAAGGACTTGTCCTTCGATACGAAGATCCGGACTGATTTCTTGAATATTTGTACCGCGAATATACAGATTGCCGCCGATATAGATATCGTCAGGAATAGCGTTTATCGGTGAGTTCGTGAGGTATAAATTGCCTTCAACAAATAGACGCTGAGGGAGCGCTGTCAATGGCGTATTGACCAGGCTTAAATCGCCTCGCACCACGAGGTTAGGGGGCAGACGCGTTATTTGTGTATTGGTCAGGTTAATATAGCCACCGACTTTCATCCTCGGTAGCTGCTTCAAAGCGGTATTGGCCGCGTTAAAATACCCGCCCACCTCTAATCCGCGAGGTAGCCGTACAATATCACTGGCTTCAATATCCAGGTACCCTTTTGTTTTGAACCCTGCAGGGAGTGCTGTAATCGGCGCAAACCGCAGTTTTACGTTACCGTAATTATCTATGTAGCCGTGGAAGCGAAGGTCTTGTACAAACTGGCTAGCGGGCTCATTCATTGCCAATGTCGGATAGACAACTATCATTGGAGTGATCAACAGGCAAAATCTGACAAGAAGTGCGCGCATAAGAGTAGGGCATAATGGCTAGTGTTTGGACCAATGTAGAGCGTTTTGGTAGATATTCAAGCTGGTTGAGCTAGGCAATCATCGAAAATGTGGTTTGCTGCGTATGATTTTGCAACATTTATCTTGCAACACTTATTATGACAACGAGGTGCCAGTGAAGAGCACGCACTATAGAACTTTGCGCTTGGTGCTGGGCGATCAGCTCAATGCGAGCCATTCATGGTTTAAACAGACCGATGACTCTGTGCTTTATTTGGTTGCGGAGCTTAACCAAGAAGCCAACTATGTCAGGCATCATGTCCAAAAGGTAAGCGCATTCTTCGCGGCGATGGCGGCCTTTTCCCATGCACTTGAGCAGGCGGGTCACCATGTCTGTTACCTCACTTTAGATGACACTCAACGCTATCAAGATTTACCCGCGCTAATAAGTGCTTTGTGTGAACATTATCAGGTAAACACCTTTGCGTATCAGCGGCCGGACGAGTATCGGCTTTCGCACCAACTCATCGCGCTCAATCTCCCCGATAAAGTGGCAATCCAATGTGTTGATACAGAGCACTTTTTATTGCCTTACGAGCATATAGCGACTCAGTTTACGGCGAATAAACATCGTAAAATGGAGTATTTTTATCGGGATATGCGTCGCCAGTTTGGTGTCCTGATGGACGGTGATGCGCCAGAAGGAGGACGCTGGAATTACGATCAAGATAATCGTAACAAGCTCAAAAAAAGCGATTTAGCTGCTATTCCGTCTCCCTTAGTATTCAGTAACGATGTTCGCGATATTTTAGCTCGTATCAAACGGCATAACGTTGCGACGATCGGTGAACCTGCACCAGACCTACTCTGGCCTGTGACACGTTCACAGGCGAAAGCCTTGTTGGATCACTTTTGCCGTCATTGCTTGCCTCTGTTTGGTCAGTTTCAAGATGCCATGACGGGTCGTAGCGATCACCAATGGAGCCTCTATCACAGCCGTTTGTCGTTTGCACTGAATGCAAAGTTACTTCATCCCATGCAGGTTATTACCGTCGCGATTGAGTATTTCCGACATAGTGATGCCATCAACCTGGCGCAGATCGAAGGCTTTGTGCGTCAAATTTTAGGCTGGCGGGAGTACATACGTGGCGTATATTGGGCAAATATGCCTGCTTATGCAGAGAAAAATGTCCTCGAGGCAAATCGACCACTCCCGCGTTATTTCTGGGATGGGCAAACCAAAATGCGCTGTTTGTCTCAAGCGGTGACCCAGTCATTGCAAACGGCCTACGCACACCATATTCAACGACTCATGGTAACGGGGAACTTTTGCTTGCTAGCCGGTATTAACCCAGATGCCGTTGATGACTGGTACTTATCGATTTATATTGATGCGATAGAATGGGTTGAGATGCCTAACACTAGGGGGATGACGCAATTTGCTGATAACGGGTTGGTTGGCACGAAACCCTATGCGGCTAGTGGCGCTTATATTAATCGCATGAGTGATTATTGCGGCGATTGTCATTACTCAGTGAAAGAGAAAGTGGGGGATAACGCGTGTCCACTGAATGCACTTTATTGGCATTTTATGCAGCGTCATCGCGATCGCTTTAGTCGAAATCCAAGAATGGCCATGCCTTACAGAAACTGGGATAAAATGGACGCTGCCCAGCGCGAGGCCATGCTTGAGCGTGCAGACTATTTGCTTGCTCACCTCGATAATCTCTAGTGTTGGTGGTCAATACCTCTTTACGGTGCGCTTACTGCCAATAAGCGCACCGTGTTGTGTCACTCTTGACTAATCACCGCCGCTATTGGGTGTTTGGCACCACTTGAATCTCAACCCGACGATTCAATGCGCGATTGGATGCACTGTTATTGGCAACGAGTGGACGTGTTTCGCCAAATCCAGAGGTATAAAGGCGCGCATTGTCGATAGACTGGCTGGCAAGATAGCGTTTAACGCTCATCGCACGTCGCTCAGACAAGCCTTGGTTGTATGAGGCTGCCCCTGTGTTGTCGGTATGGCCCTCAATGCTTAAAAAGGTTTTGTCGTATTTGCGCATGACGTTGGAAACCGCATTGAGGGTGGGATAGAAGTCGGCGGCGATAGCATCTTGATCCAATCCAAAGGTAATATTCGATGGCATGATCAAACGAATGTTATCCCCTTCTCGCACTACTTGAATCCCGGAGCCTGCCAATTCCTCACGGAAAGCCTGCTCTTGCTTATCCATATAGTTGCCCACCGCGGCACCACCGATCGCGCCAATGGCTGCCCCGATAAATGCGCGTTTATCTTTGTGGTTGGAGGTGGACTTACCCGCAATCGCACCGGTGATCGCGCCAATGGCCGCACCTTTTTGGGCATTCGACATGGATTCACAGCCTGTTAATGCCAGTGAGGCAGTCAAAACCGCAACCGCAGTCAGTTTATATTTTGTTCCCATTGTGTTCTCTCTATCACAAGTTAGCGATGACTCTACTCTATTGCATGTTAGACATTATTCTTCAAGAAAGTGTCAAAAAAATGATTTTCTGCTGATGTTTTAAACACAATGGACTCCGTCGCAGACACAACTCTCAGTTTTGTCTTTTATTTTGTTTGTCTTGCCTAGCAAATTGCGCTGGATCAAAATGTGACGAACTAATGGCGTGTTACAAAATGGCATCAAAAGGGGAAAGCACTTTCTGCTAAAACCTCTGTTATCCCTACAAAAGGAGTCAAGGATCATGTCGAGCACTTTCTTTATCCCAGCGGTTAACCTTATGGGTGCCGGATGCCTTTCAGAAGCCGCAGACGCTATTCAATCGCATGGATTTAAAAAAGCCCTCATTGTCACCGATAAGGTGCTGAACGAAATTGGTGTCGTCAAACAAATCGCGGCGTTACTGGATAGTCGCCAGGTTGACAGTGTGGTGTATGACGGTACTCAGCCTAACCCAACAACCGGCAATGTGGCGCAAGGCCTTGAGCTTTTGCAAGCGAATCAATGTGACTGCGTGATCTCTTTGGGTGGCGGATCGCCGCATGATTGTGCGAAGGGTATCGCTTTAGTTGCCACGAACGGCGGCCATATCAGTGATTATGAAGGTGTCGATCAATCGGCGAAACCTCAACTGCCACTGATTGCGATCAATACAACGGCTGGCACGGCATCTGAGATGACGCGTTTTTGTATTATTACTGAAGAAGAACGTCATATTAAGATGGCGATTGTCGATAAGCATACCACGCCAATTATCTCGGTGAATGATCCTGAGCTTATGCTCGCGAAGCCAGCTTCACTAACCGCGGCGACCGGAATGGACGCATTAACTCACGCCGTTGAAGCGTATGTATCAACCGCCGCGACACCGATCACGGATGCCGTCGCGCTCAAAGCAATGACCTTGATTCAAGAGCACCTTCGTACCGCCGTGGCTGACGGACAGAATATTGAGGCACGTGAACAAATGGCTTATGCGCAGTTTATGGCCGGTATGGCATTCAATAATGCGTCGCTCGGCTATGTGCATGCCATGGCACATCAGCTCGGCGGATTTTATGACCTCCCTCATGGTGTGTGTAACGCGGTATTGCTCCCCCATGTTCAGCGCTATAACGCGCAAGTCTGTGCAAGTCGTTTACGCGATGTGGCAACTGCGATGGGCGTTGATACCGAAAACATGACTGAGGATGAAGGTGCGAAAGCCGCAATCCAAGCGATTCAGTCGTTGTCAACGGATGTAGGTATTCCTGCAGGCCTGAATGAATTGGGCGTTAAACAAGACGATATTGATGTGTTGACGGAAAATGCGCTCAAAGATGCTTGCGGGTTTACCAATCCGAAGCAAGCAACCCATGAAGAAATTGCTAAAATTTTCATGGAAGCCATGTAATCAGCCGCTAAATCGATATTGAAGAACAAAAGGCCTGAGCGATCAGGCCTTTTTTAATCGGCGTTAATCGCTTCTGTCTTCCACTTCGACGATTTGGTTTTGGCAAGTCTGACCACTTAGTACGATCTGAATGTTCGCCAATGTGGTCTCGGCAATGTTGTGCAGTGCTTCTTTGGTTAAGAAAGCCTGGTGGCCGGTAATCAATACGTTGTGGCAGGCTGAAAGCCGACGAAATACGTCATCCACAATCACATCATTCGATTTATCTTGGAAAAAGAGGTCGCGCTCATTGTCGTAGACATCTAAGCCTAATGAGCCAATTCGGCCTTGTTTGAGTGCTTCGATGGCCGCGACAGAATCAAGAAGCTCGCCCCGACTGGTGTTTATCACCATCACACCGTCTTTCATTTGATTGAATGCGTTGGCACTGAGTAAATGGTAGTTCTCTTTAGACATGGGGCAATGCAAAGAAACCACATCACTTTGCGCATAAAGCGTTTCTTTTGAAACATATTCCGCCCCCAGTTCAAGGGCCTGTGGGTTTTGATAGGGATCGTGGCAAAGTAGACGCATCCCTAGGCCGTTGAGAATGCGCATGGTCGCAATACCAATTTTTCCTGTACCAATAATCCCCGCTGTTTTGCCATGAAAGTTGAAGCCGACTAAACCCTCAAGCTCAAAGTTCGCGTCGCGGGTACGTTGATACGCTTTATGGAAACGACGATTAAGACACATCATCATGCCAACCGTGTGCTCGGCGACCGATTCAGGCGAATACGCGGGTACGCGCACAACCGTGATCCCCAGTGATTTAGCTGCGTCGAGATCGACACGGTCGTAGCCAGCGCAACGCAAGGCTACGAGAGAAGTCCCTGCCTTTGCGAGAATTTCAAGTACGGGGCGAGACAAATCATCGTTTACAAACGCACAAACCACCTCGGCACCTTGCGCCATTTTGGCTGTTTTGTCAGTGAGTTGGAAATCATGAAACTCAAACGTGTACGCAAGTGCGTCGTTGACATGAGTAAAGGCGGCCTTGTCATAAGATTTCGCGCTAAATACGGCAATGGTCGTCATTAAATAGCCTCCGGTTTAATCGGGGGAGGTGAATGGTCTCTATCAATAACGTGATTTTGATCAGAAATAAACCATTAAATTTATCAGGATAATCGTGTCGGTTATGGTACGAAATTGCAAAGCCGAACTTGTGTTCGGCTTTGATAATGTTGTGTCTCCCTCGCTTGCCTAGAACCTAATAGTGGCATTAATGCGTATATCTCGGCCAGCTGCTGGCACGCCGGCAGAAAGGTAGGGTGAGTAATATTGATCGGTAAGATTGACGATAGTGGCACGTAGTACAAAATCATCACTGGGCTTCCATTCACCATACAAGTTTTGGAAAAAGTAGGCGTCACTTGCCACGTTTGCAGTGTGCAAAGAAGGCTCGTTAGGAACACGATCTTGCTCGTCCCAATACTGCCCTTGCCATGCGATTTGAATGGTATCTGTCAGTTGGTGTCCGATACCGAACATTGCACTTAGTGGTGGGGTTTCGTACCAGTATTCGTCTGCGCCCGTGCTATCGCGCAATGATCCTTTATGTTTCCCCCTAACAATAGAAACAGACGCATCGGTGAACCAATCGTAGAGACGATATTGTAACTGTGCGTCGAGGCCGTAGGTATATAGCCCTTCTAGGTTGGTATAGTAGCCTTCTTTTTGTTTTGTCGCATTTATGCCACGACGCTGAGCAACGTCATGAATGATGTCATTCCAGAACAGCGTGACCTCAGTAGCAAAGTGATCGCTTTCAGTCAACACACGTTGATGCTCATTAGTCATACCTAATAGATACGCATTGACTCGAGTCACGGAAAGATCCCGACTTGTCGAGGCCCGTTTAGAGGCTCTTGCATACTGCACCGTATACAATTCGTCAATTGTTGGTGCTTTCAAGCCATAAGCATAGGCGGCTTTGATTTGCGTAGATGGACTGACATCGTAGACCAATGCAATACGCGGCTCCCAACCCTGGTGAGTAACAGCACTATAGTCATGACCTACAGATGGGTCGTTATAATCAGGTGCTAAGTTTGGCACGCCCTCTGATCGAATATGGTTATAGCGCAGCGAGGCGGTTAGTTCGAGATCTGGAGTAATGAAGTATCTATCTTGGACAAACGCACTTTGAGTTCGCTGTTCACCAGATGGTTCAAAGTTTGGTGTATAGTACCCGTAGTTTTTCGCTGGTTTTTTTCGATAAGTATGATTGTAAACGCGAGAGTCTCGGTTTTGGTCTTGGTATTGAGCGCCGATCATAATTTCGTGATCACCGAAGTGGCTAGTATTCGTCAATTCTGCAAACCAACGCTCATATGATAACCATACCTGATGACCGTATTGACCCGAAGAAATATAAGATTGATAGGTGCTGTCGGGTCTTTCCCAATAACGATGGTTTTGTGAATGTGCGATCACGACACTAGTGTCTATAAAGTTATTAAACGGTTGATAGTGGTAATTCAGGGTACTGGTATACTCGCGATAATGATTATCCACCGATGTGGCAAATAATGCCGCTTCGTAGCTACCATACTTATCTATTTTGTAATTACTGATCGAAGGCATGGCGCCGCGTCGATTTGCCCACGGTTTTCTTCCCTGGTCGTCATACCGTGTGTGGCTTAACATAAAATCATGCGCACCAGATTGATAATGAATTTTACCGAGCAAGCTATGTTGGGCGTAGCCCGAGAAATCAAATGTCTCTCCGTTTCCTAGCTCAATATCATCTGCATCACGTTTTGACCCATGGAGCAATACCGACCAGCCAGAGTCGGATTTGCCAAAGGCAGTAATACTGCGTTTCCATTGTTGGTTCACGCTATTAAAGCCAGCCTGAGCCGTCGCACCGATTGACTCATCCGCATCAAGAAAGTCTGCAGCTTCTTTTGTTTCCATAATAAAACTGCCGCCAAAGGCGCCCACACTGGCACGAACGTTATGATCGCCTTTTACCACGCGGACAGATCTTAGCAACTGAGGATCGAGGAAAAAACTGCCATATCGATACTGTTGAAATCCGACTGGAGCACCATCTATACGGACAGATAGTGCTGAGGGGTGAGAAAACCCCCACACATTGATACGTTCACTGCCTGGGCGCGCACCGGCATCAAGTGAGACGCCGGGCATTTTCATGACCAACTCTCCGATGTTATGAGCCTGTTCGCGTTGAATATCGTCCAGCTCTAAAGTCGATTTTCCCGGTGAAATAAGGGTAATAGGATGGTTTAGTTGCTCACCTTGCACCTTAATGGTTTCAATGCTGTCGGGAGAGCGATTCGTGTTAGCACTGGCGGTATGAATGCCAATAGCGAAGGCTGCCAAAATGGCAAAGCATAAAGAAGGATACGGCATACTCATAATACTTTACTGACGTATAAAAATGCGCACTATACGCCGGCTAATCACAACTATCAATGCTAATGAGATTGATTATCACTTGTGCGAGTTGGTTATTTTTGTTGCCAAGCAGTATGATGATGGGAAATTCTTAATAGGATATCCCCCATGTTTACCGGAATTATTCAAGCGGTGGCAAATATTGACGTTTGTCGCGATCACCAAGGTATCCGAACGTTCGATATTCGCTTCCCAGATGGCTTTTGTGATGGATTAGAAATTGGTGCCAGTGTCGCCATTGATGGCGTATGTTTGACGGTCACTGAGCGATTAGAAGCGAATCTTGTGCGTTTTGATGTGATGCTACAAAGCTTAGCGATAACGACGTTACGTTCGTTTAATACTGGCGATAGCGTGAATGCGGAGCGAGCAGCGAAAGATGGCGCAGAAATCGGCGGACATCCGTTATCGGGGCATGTGGATTGCTGTGCTTTAGTGCATGACGTGCTGTTTCAAGAGGAAAATTGTCGATTGCGATTTTCCTTAGCAACGTCATGGATGCGCTACATCTTTGCCAAAGGCTATATCGCTATTAATGGTGCAAGCTTGACCATTGCCGACGTAAACAAGGATGAAGGGTGGTTTGACGTTTGGTTGATCCCAGAGACGCGGCGAATGACAACGTTCGAGCGAAAGACTGTCGGTGATTCCGTTAATATAGAAATCGAGCGACAAACCCAAGTGATGGTGGATACCGTGCGTGATACGTTGAGCGAAAAGCTTGGCCCCTTACTTCCTGTGCTCGAATCGTTAGCAAAGGAGAAAGGGATCGATCTTGATACACTTGGGGTCTCAATGCCAACCTCTCGATAACAAAAAGATAACAACAAAGCGCGCTCCTCAACGATCACTGCATGGATATGAGGGGCGCCAAGCCTTGCCATCCCTAGCTTTCTAGCCATCCCACTGTGTTTGCGCATTTTGTGCGCGAACATGCTCAAATAATGATGTAGTTAACAAAAATGTCAGTATTAAGTCATAAAATTATGCTCGAACGCTCATTTTTGTTGTGAGTTTGTTTTCGAGATGCTGTGATTATGCAAAATGGTAGTGTGGTTTTGAACGTGTACCCCTACTAACAGTGACAAGGATAATCATCATGAAAAAAGCATCGTCGACTCTATTAGGCGAGTGCGTGTCCGAGTTTATCGGCACGGGCTTGCTCATTTTCTTTGGCGTGGGTTGTGTGGCAGCGCTGGTACTGACTGGCGCCGATTTTGGTCAGTGGGAAATCAGTATCGTCTGGGGCTTTGGTGTGGCGATTGCCATTTACTGCACAGCAGGTGTCTCAGGCGCGCATATTAATCCTGCCGTTACCATCGCTCTCGCGGCCTTCCATGGCTTTGATAAAAGTAAAGTTGTTCCCTACATTATTTCGCAAATGCTTGGTGCGTTTGCGTCCGCCGCACTTGTTTACAGTCTATATAGCAATCTTTTCGTCGAGTGGGAGTTAGCCAATAATGTTGTTCGGAGTAGCCCCGAGGCCTTAGCAACCGCAGGTATCTTCTCAACGTATCCGCATCAAGCTCTGTCTTTCATGGGCGCCATGGCGGTTGAATTTGTGATCACAGCGGTGTTGATGTTTGGCATCTTAGCGCTAGGCGATGAAAATAATGGCGCTGCACGTGGCCCAATGAATCCATTACTCATCGGTATTTTGATTGCGGTTATCGGTGGCTCGTTAGGTCCATTGACCGGTTTTGCAATGAACCCTGCGCGTGATTTCGGTCCTAAACTATTTGCCTTCTTTGCCGGATGGGATTATGCCCTGACAGGCGCACGCGATATTCCGTACTTTATTGTGCCCATTGTCGCACCAATTTTAGGGGCGTGTTTCGGTGGTTGGCTGTATCCAAAAGTGATTGCCCCATACCTGCCTCAAGAGGGCCACGGTTGCACCATTCCTAACCAGTGTGATGATGAGGAGCTGGAGCTGGCTGAAACCGAAACGCAAAAAGTAAACGCATAAGTAGCATGGGCGCGTTAGTGCGCCATAACGACTAAAATATAAGAGATAGAAGGAAACCCGATTATGTCTGCGCACAAATATATCGTGGCTCTAGACCAAGGTACTACCAGCTCACGCGCCGTCGTCATGGATCATGACGCGAATATTGTGGGTGTGTCTCAGCGCGAATTTACCCAGATTTATCCTCAAGCCGGTTGGGTCGAGCATGATCCAATGGAAATTTACGCGACACAAAGCTCCACCTTAGTTGAGGTGTTGGGCAAAACGGGTATCCGCAGTGATGAGATTGCGGGTATCGGTATTACAAACCAGCGTGAAACCACGGTAGTCTGGAATAAAGAAACCGGAAAACCTGTGTACAACGCGATTGTGTGGCAATGCCGTCGTACCGCCGACATTTGTGATGACTTGCGCGAGCGTGGTTTAACTTCATATGTTCGCGATAACACTGGGCTTGTACTTGATCCGTATTTCTCAGGTACAAAAGTGAAGTGGATTTTGGACAACGTCGAAGGCGCGCGAGAGGACGCAGAAGCGGGTAAGCTATTGTTTGGTACCGTGGATACCTGGCTGGTCTGGAAAATGACCCAAGGGCGTGTGCATGTGACGGATTATACCAATGCGTCACGAACTATGTTGTTTAATATCAATGATATGTGCTGGGATCAAAAAATGCTCGATGAGCTCGGTATCCCCGCTTCAATGTTACCTGAAGTGCGTCGCTCTTCTGAGGTATATGGGCAAACGAATATCGGCGGTAAAGGCGGGACACGTATTCCAATTGCTGGGATCGCGGGTGACCAACAGGCTGCGCTATTTGGTCAAATGTGTGTAGAAGCCGGACAAGCGAAAAATACCTACGGCACAGGGTGCTTCTTGCTGATGAATACCGGGCAAGAGAAAGTTACGTCTTCTCATGGCCTGCTGACGACGATTGGTTGTGGTCCACAGGGTGAACCTTCTTATGCGCTTGAGGGCGCGGTCTTTATGGGCGGAGCCTCTATCCAGTGGTTACGTGATGAGCTTAAAGTGCTCGAAGACGCGCACGATTCTGAGTATTTTGCCACTAAAGTCGATACGTCAAATGGTGTTTATGTGGTCCCGGCTTTCACGGGATTAGGCGCCCCCTACTGGGATGCATATGCCCGCGGTACTATTGTAGGCTTAACGCGCGGTGTGAATTCAAACCATATTATTCGAGCAACATTGGAAGGGATTGCTTACCAAACTCGTGACGTATTGGATGCAATGCAAGCCGATTCAGGTATCAAGCTCGCGGCGTTACGCGTGGATGGTGGTGCCGTTGCCAATGACTTCTTGATGCAATTCCAAGCCGATGTGCTTAATACGGAAGTTCACCGTCCCGAAGTGACGGAAGTCACGGCGCTGGGCGCAGGTTATCTTGCGGGGATGGCTGTTGGTTTCTGGGGTAGCCTGGATGAGTTAAAAGACAAAGCGAAACTCAATCGTAGCTTTGAGCCTCATCAGGATGAAGAAAAGCGGAACCGTCGTTACCGTGGTTGGAAGCGTGCGGTAAAATGTGCTCAGGCATGGGCACAGCTTCATGATGAGGAAGAAGACATTTAATTACGTCTAAACCGAGTTATCTTCAAAAGGCGCGTTTTCGCGCCTTTTTTTATGCCTGAACGCAGACGGGTGAATTCTGCTTTATTGAATAACAGAGTGACAACGACCTGCTTCTGCTACGTTAATCTTGGCTTTACGGTTCACAATTCACGCATTTTTATAACACTTATTCTACACTTGTCACACTCGATAATAATTTTTCGAACATTAATAGTGACCGAAAACGAAAGTTGATATACAGTTATACCCATCAATTAATGTTCGTTCGCTCATATCTGGACAAGGTCGGCTAATAATGACTACGCATAATACTCATCAAGAAGCATTACTCGATATTATCGTCGTGGGAGGCGGTATCAATGGTGCGGGCATCGCTGCAGATGCAGCAGGTCGCGGGCTTAATGTTGGATTGTACGATGCAAAAGATTTCGCATCGGCCACATCGTCAGCAAGCTCAAAGTTGATTCATGGCGGGCTTCGCTATTTAGAGCATTATGAATTTCGTTTGGTTTCCGAAGCGCTAGCAGAGCGTGAAGTGCTAATCAATAAAGCGCCGCATATTGCCTTTCCTATGCGCTTTCGTTTGCCGCATCGCTCTTATCTGCGCCCCGCGTGGATGATTCGTTGTGGCCTCTTTTTATATGACAATTTAGGTAAACGTTCGACGTTACCAAGTAGCCACAAAGTGGATCTCAGTAAAACCGGCTATATGAAAAAAGAGATGAAGATCGGTTTTGAGTACTCTGATGCGTGGGTAGATGATGCGCGTCTCACACTGCTTAACGCTCAGTTTACCAAAGAGAAAGGCGGTGAAGTCCGTAACTATTGTAAAGTGGTGACGGCAGAGCGTGAAAACAATATCTGGCGTGTTACCTTAGAAGATGCACATACCGGCGAGCGTTTTGAGCGCAAGTCGAAAGCCTTGGTGAATGCAACAGGGCCTTGGGTCAAACAATTCTACGACGATAGTCTTCATGAAAAATCGCCACGTGGGATCAAAATGATCAAAGGCTCTCATATGGTGGTGCCACGTATCCATCAAGATCCACAAGCCTATATTCTGCAAAATAATGATGGTCGTATTGTATTTGTGATCCCTTACCTGGATAAGTTTTCACTGATTGGCACCACGGATGTTGAACACAAAGCGGATCCGCGTGAAGCTAAAATTGATGATGCTGAAGTTGATTATCTGGTTGATGTGGTCAATCAGCATTTTACGCACCAAATCAAACGCGAGGATGTTATTTGGACCTACAGTGGTGTGCGTCCTCTATGTGATGACGAATCGGATTCACCGCAGGCAATGACACGTGACTATACCATTGAGTTAGAGCAGCAGGGCAGTCAAGCGCCGCTCGTATCTATCTTCGGCGGTAAGCTCACGACGTATCGTAAACTGGCCGAATCAGCCATACATAAACTTGAGCCATTTTTCGATAAAATGGGTCAGCCTTGGACCGCAAACGGAACGTTACCTGGTGGTGACTTCAGCTGTGGTCGCGATGATCTGGCCATGTCAATCAAGCAACGTTACCCGTGGTTAAGTCACGAGACGGCGCAGCGATTTGTGGACACATACGGCACTTGCACCCATCAGTTGATGAAAGGCTGCACCAGCGAGGCAGATATGGGACGTCAGTTTGCAGATGGTGTTTATCAAGCTGAGCTAAATTATCTCATTCAACACGAGTTTGTGCAGCATGTTGAAGACGCGCTATGGCGCCGTACGAAGCTTGGTCTCTATTTGACTGAAGAGCAGGCTGATGCGATTAGCCAGTACATCGAGCAACAGCGCGTCAAGGTGCATGCACTGCCATTGAGTGAAGCGAGCTAACACTTGGTAAAGTGAGCGGTTCAGAGAACAAGATTCGATGACTAAAAAGAGCGCCGACCATCGGCGCTCTTTTCTATTGGTTGGTGTTAGTGCCTTTTCGTTAATGCCTTTTAGCCGATAACGTACTGCCTAACGAGGCAGTGATTACCATACCGATGGCGAGCCATTGGCGCAGTGCAAGTTGCTCGTCGAGAACCAATAGCCCTGCCATTGCGGCAACGGCGGGCTCTAAACTCATCATCACACTGAAGGTTTGCTTAGGCATATTTCGCAGCGCGATCATCTCTAACGAGTAGGGAATAGCGCTAGAAATGAGTGCCACCGCAATGCCCAATGGCAGCAGTTTCCACTGGAGCAGAGCGCCATCGGTGGCAACGTAGCCCGCGGGTACAAGATAGAGCGCAGCAACCGTCATCCCCAGTGCAACAGTGCCGCCGCCTGGCGCTAGATTGCCCGCTTTTTGACCAAATAAAATATAGCCAGCCCAGCAGCCCCCGGCGGCTAGGGCGTATGCAACCCCTCGTGGGTCGAGGGCATTTACGCCTGATAGATCCGGGAGCAATGTGATCACACCGCCGACGGCGAGCACAATCCAAAGGCTGTCCCGCGCGCGCCGTATTGAAAGCAATGCAACCAGAAGAGGACCCGTAAATTCGAGTGCAACGGCAATCCCGAGAGGAATGGTTTCAATCGCTAAATAAAGCAGCAGCATCATGCCACCCAGGCAACTGCCATAAACGCTAATAGCGCGCCAGTGACGTCCACGAGGCCATTGGCGCCAAGGCCGAAAAACCAGCCATAGTATCAGGGCGGAAAACCCGACTCGCAGAGCACTTGTCCCGACAGGCCCCACCAGAGGAAACAGCTGCTTGGCAAACGATGCACCGAATTGAATCGCGCACATGGCGCCAAAAACACTCAATATAGCGATAAAAAGCGCGCGAGCCTGCATGTTTCCTCTCCTTGGTGATATTAAAGTCTTACCTTAACATAAAGACAAAAAAAAGCCGCTCCGATGAGAGCGGCAGTGTTTTTGACGCGCATTGCTTTTGACGCGTATTGCATGTAGCGCGCACGTCTCGATGCGTCTTTCGTCGACTAGAATTTCTGTTTGGCCGAGTCGTAAGCTTCTTTAAGTGATGTTAATGCTTGTTCGGCGCCTTGTTTAATATCATCCCACGCCTCGTCACTGGCATTTTGAAGCTCATCAATGCGCGTTTTTGCTTGTTCTTTTCGCGCTCTTAAGTGCTCGATCGACTCACGGTATTCGGCTTTTGCATTTGCTGATGCGACGTTCGCTTTGGCTTCAAGCTTATCAATTTCTTGATTCCAGTCATGTAAGCGGCCGTGTAATTTTTCAATCATTTCTTGGCGTTGCATAGCATCTCCTTATTAGGGGTTTGTCAATACCCTTAGGCATTTTCTTCTACTTTAAGTTCATCAATGACACGCTCGACATCTTGGGCGTTTTCCGCCATTAAGACGGCTAGATCACGAGCGCCATCACTTTTGACTTTTCCGGATAAGGTTGCCACGCCGTCTTCAACGGAGACATTAATATTGGTTCCGCTAATATCTGGATTAAGTAGCAAGCTCGTTTTTAATGCCGCACTTACTTTTGTGTCGACAACGGCTTGCCCTAAGTCTGCGGCTTTGCTGGCGGGTTGAGAAACGGTGAGATCATTTTCCACCTGACTGACCCCGTCAATTTGGCGCACAAGACCACCAGCTAAGCTCTTATCCAACTCAGTGTCTACGTTTCCCGTTAAGATAACCACACCTTGCTCTACATCTGTGTTGATATCAAAGTTGTTTAGGTCAGTATTAACCATCAGCATGGATTCGGCTTTGCCATCAATCCACGCATCTTTAGCTTGGTCTTGCCACTGGTTTTTGCTGCTGTCTGCATATGCCGACGAAGCACCCAGTGTCAGTGCTAACCCCAATGATACGAACAAAGGATGAAATCGACCTTGATGAGTCGTCTTCATTAACTCCTCCTTTTTCCTATGAATGTGAGCAACATGGTGGCGTTGCTACCTTGAAGCCTGCGAATACTGTGCCAGTTTTAAATTTAATTAATAATCAGTCAGTTATGATTTTTTCTTTTGCTTGTTTAACTACTAATTAAGTAATAATTACTTGTATGGGTGTAATTATTACT